>CABRFW010000346.1 GCA_902470265.1 uncultured Collinsella sp. | reverse complement strand
CAGGAACAGCACGATAAAGACCTTGGCGAACTCGCCGGGCTGGATGGTAAAGCCCGCGATGCGAATCCACAGCTTGGAGCCCGAGATCGTGGTGCCGATAAAGATGGGCAGCATCAGTAGAATGATGCCGATGATGCCAAAGGTGTACTTGTAGCGCATGACCACGTCGAGGTTTTTGACTAGTGCAAGCGTTCCCACCATGAGCGCCACCGAGACAAACAGGATGATGAGCTGTGAGATGGCGAGAGCGGGAGCGAGACGCGTCACGAACGTGATGCCGATGCCCGAAAGTATAAATACGATGGGCAGGATGGCGGGGTCGGCACCGGGCGCCAAGATGCGCACGGCGATGTGGGCCGCGGCAAAGGCGGCAAAGAGGCCGATCGGTACGGCGAGCGTCTCAAAGGAGATGGCAGCGCCCGCGGTGAGGACGTACATCGCATACAGCAGGATGACGGGGAACGCCGAGGCGATGAGCAAGAGCAGCTCGGTGTTGCGGCGACTCATAAGCGGCACTCCCTTTCTAATTCTTATCGGAGGCTTCGGCCTCGGCGGACTGTTCGGCGGTTTTCTCGGAATCTGATTCGGAGGTCGATCCCTGGTCGGTGTTGTCGCGGATCGTTTGTGCGTCAATCACCTGGCGGGTCTGCTCCTCGTCAATCTGATGACGGTATTTGGAAATGGTGTCCTGCGCATCGTCGACACTTGTTTGCGTAATGCCCGCTTTGAGGCGGTTTTGCGTGTCTTCGGGCAGGTCGGACAGCTTGATGCTCGTTTCGCTCTCGAGCCAGTGGAGCTTAAGGCCGAGTGGCTTGCCGGGCACGCCGCGCCAAACTGCGACATTGCCCTGGTAGGTTCCCAGGTAGTACGAGCCGGTGATGCCCGCGTAGGCCCAAATTGCCGCTGCCAGCACAAAGACGATGCCCAGGACCACGCCGATGGTGATATTGCGGCGACGCACGCGTTGCGCCTCGCGCATGACGCCATCGTCGACCAGGTCGACTACTACTACGGTCACGTTGTCGTGGCCACCGGCGGCAAGCGCGGCGTCCACCAGGTTGTCGACGCAGATCTGCGCGGTCGAGGACTGCGTGGCAATGTTCTCGATATCGCTATCGGGAATCATGCTCGAAAGGCCGTCGGAGCACAGGATCAGACGGTCGCCTTCCTCGATATGCAGAGTGAAGTGGTCGGCATACATGGCGGGGTCCGAGCCCAGCGCACGGGTAATGACCGAACGGTTGGGGTGGACGCGAGCCTCGTCTGCCGTGATCTCGCCGGCGTCCACGAGCTCCTCCACGTAGGAGTGGTCGTGGGTCACGCGGATGAGCGTGCCCTCGTGGAGCAGGTAGGCGCGAGAGTCACCCACGTGGGCGATGGCGAGCGTGTCGTTTTCGATATAGGCGCAAGTGGCTGTGCAGCCCATGCCGGGCTTGCCCAGGCCATTCAGGGCCGCCTCGATTACGGCGGCGTTGGCTGCCTCGACGGCTGCGGCCAGGCGTGCGGCGTCG
>CABRFW010000345.1 GCA_902470265.1 uncultured Collinsella sp. | reverse complement strand
CCACGATGCAATGGAGCCCAACGCGCCGCTGCCCCCTCCTAGGTCTTTAATCATCTCGTCCATAAGTTCGTCGGCCGAACCTTGGATGTCTCCGTATCCCACGAGTAGCCGTCCCCAAACATCCATGACGCCGTCGAGCACACCGGCAACGCCGCCCGAGCGTTCCTTCAATGTCGAGAAAAATCGCGAAAGCACGTTGTTTTGCGCCGTCGCCTCATCGGGCGCCAGCACCGCGGCAGAGATAGCACCGCGATCGCCAAGCCTGACTGCCGTGTTAAACGAGGAGTTAAGTTGATCGGGGCTGGTAATGTCACCCGAAACTGCAAATGCGACCACGCCGTTGCGTCCAGGTGGGGCGATACGCGGGCGCTCGCCGGAAAGCGCTTTAATGGCCTGGTCAAACGCATTGCCCGCACGGTCGGCCTCATCCTCGGTCTGACGCTCAAGTTCGAGTTCTATGTTGCGGCATTTAACGTAGTCTTCCAGGGCGTCTTTGAACTTGTCAAAGTGGTATTCGAAGCCGTTTTCGATAGAAGTCGAAGGCGCTGCAACGGCACCGAGCGACGAAACGCCAAAATGGCATCTGTTGCATCTGTCCTGCCCGTCATAATCAGCAACCGAGGCTAGCCCGCCTGGCGACCCCTTCTTATAGTTGGGGCAACTCGTTCCGTAATGCAGATACGTCTTGCCATCGATGGCGCTGGTTGGCCACGCCGCATCGGTATAGAGTTCCGTCGCTCGCACCTCGTCAGCGTTGCGCGGCAACAGCGGGATATGGAAAGTGACTGCATCTCCGTCCTCGGTTACATATGCACGATTGACCTCTGTACTCGCATAGGTGTAAAACGCCTTGCGCGCCGCCGACTCCGCCTTTGTCTCGACGCTTGAGCCCTGAGGTGCCTCGTTTGCAAGGCGCAAGCGGTAATAGGCCTTCGCGCGATCGAGCGCCACTTGCGGCTCCCATGTGACACTCGAGGCATAGTGCGGATTCTCAATATCCGAAAGCTTCGCCAAGTTCTTCGCGCGTTCCCACATGCACGAACAGCTTCCGACTGCGCCTCTGTCCGATCCACCGCAATCGGCAAGCCAGGCGCGTTCCTTGGCCTTTGACGTTTTCTCGGACGCTTTCTTCAGTTCCTTGGCAGCATAGTCAAGGTCTTTTGAGGTGCTCTCGATGGCATCGGTCGAGATCTCTGACCCTTTGAGCGCGGCGAAGTCCGATTCGGATGTCCTGGGCACGGCAAGCGCCGTACCGGTATAGGCCACACTATCGGTATCCTGCGCCGACACCGCCCGCGTGGCACGCGCGGCAATCAGATACGGCAGAGCCGTCTCGATTTTCTGCAAGCCTTCCGATGCGCTTTTGGCAAACTTGTTGCGCGTTTTAATGATCTCAATCCCGGTGTCGACCATATTGCCGGCAACTGGTTCGGCACCTGGGATGAGGATGGCGACCAGGCCCGTCCCGATTGTGGCAAACCCCGCCAGCCCCAGACTCAAGATGCTCGCATCAACCACCGT
>CABRFW010000344.1 GCA_902470265.1 uncultured Collinsella sp. | reverse complement strand
CGCGGCGTGCAAAGACATCCTCGGCCCATGCGGCGTGGCTGCGGCAAAGGTCGTCGCCCTCGAGTGCGGCGCCAAGGTCGTAGCTTGCGTCGACCTTGGCGGCCAGCAGGTGCTCGCGGACGGCGCCGAGCTCGGGAACCAGGCGTGGCGGCAAAATGGCCAGACCCATGACCTCGATCAGGCCGATGTTCTCCTTCTTAATGTGGTGGTACTCGGCATGCGGGTGGAATTCGCCCAGCGGATGCTCGTCAGTCGTGATGTTGCAACGAAGCGCCAGGTAGGCCTCGTAGATTTCGCCGCCGGCATTGCCGCGGGAGTCGACGCGGCGGATGACGGGCGTCACGGTGTTGTGCGCCACGCCATCGGCTGTGTACGCGATGACGCCCACAGACTCATCGGTCCACTCGCGCCAGGCGAGGATAATCTTCTCGGCAGCGTCGAGCAGCTGGGCGCGGTCATGCGAGCGCAGGCGCAGCACCGAGAGCGGCCACTGCAGCACGGTACCGCTAACCTGATCAAATCCGGGCACGCTAAACTGCGAGATCTCGGCGGCGTGCATCATGGGGAACTCGTGCGCGCCGCCCTGGAAGTGGTCGTGCGACAAGATCGAGCCGCCCACGATAGGCAGGTCGGCGTTGGAGCCAATAAAGTAGTGCGGGAACAGGTCGACAAAGTCAAGCAGACAGGTCAAACTCTTGCGGTCCACGTGCATCGGGCGATGCTCGGAGCTCATAGCAATGCAGTGCTCGTTAAAATACGCATACGGGCTGTACTGGAAACCCCAGCGCTCGCCGTCGAGCTGGATGGGAATAACGCGCAGATTCTGGCGGGCGGGGTGAGCGCCGCCGTCGGCTGCTGCCGAGCGCCCGGGGTAGCCCTCGTTTTCGATGCAGAGCTGGCAGGCGGGATACTTTTCGCCCGTGTTCTTGGCGGCACCGGCGGCAGCGATATCGCGCGGGTCCTTCTCGGGCTTGGAGAGGTTGATGGTGATCTCCAGGTCGCCCCAGTTGGTAGGGGTGCTCCACTTAATGTTACGTGCGATGGCGGCGCGGCGCACATAGCCGGCGTCGCAGCACAGGCCGTAGAACCAGTCGGTTGCGGCCTTGGGCTCGTTGACGCCCAGACGGCCGTTGAACTCCTCGTTTACAACCGAAGGCCTGGGCATCAGCGCGCCCATAACACGCATGGCGACACGATCACGGCCCGAGGTCGTGTCCTCAGCGGCGCCATTGGCAACGGCGGCCTCCGAAAGCACGGCAAGTGTCCCCTCCAGGTCAAAGTCGGGGAGGGTGTCGGGGTGCACGAGCGAGAGCTTCTCGGTCTTGAGCGCCCAGGTCATTTCGAGTGCGGGGCCCGTGGCGCCGATGCACTCCAGAATGGTGTTGTATGCCCAGATGCGGTCGTCCTGTCCGATCATCGATTGGTGGATGGCGTACTCAATCAGGTTCTGCGCAGCTTCGCGCACGTCGGTCGTTACAGCCATGCCGCGTAAGCCCCCTTGTCAGAAATCGCGTAGTGGCGGGCAGAT
>CABRFW010000343.1 GCA_902470265.1 uncultured Collinsella sp. | reverse complement strand
CCTTGACCACGGCGAGCTTAACTTCGTACGAATAGGTGTGATGATGCGAACCGGCGTTGAGAACGGCGTCGGCACCGCCCACAGCATACGCGCGGGCCCACTGACGAGCTGTGGCCTGGGGAATGCCAAGCTCCGCGGCGAGGGCGCGATGGCCGACCCCCTCTTGGAGGATCTCGACGGCGCGCTGCCTAACCTCGGGCGCATGCGTGCGAGTCCTAGTTGCTTCCGACATACCTGCCACTTCTTAGCCTTAACCGTTAATCTGCTTTCTTACGTGCAAGTTAGATAGTAGCATTTTACTGTTTGCTCAAAGCAGTTAATTAAAATAGACGCGGCGTTATCTGGGCATTTGGCACCAAATTACGACATTTCTTTATCGATTATTTACGCTGGTAGCTGACTCGCAGCTAATCGTCATTCGCTTGTCAACAAAATTGACATCTCTTTATGTCCTTTGGTATAGAGGATATAGTTATTAACCCCTCCCACAATAATTTTGAGTGATCTGCAATGCAGTAGACGTCCTCACTCCTCATGATTACCGCGCATTGCCATCCACTGGAGCAAAACAAAAAGGGCGGGACCTGCTGCGCTTGCAGGCCCCGCACCGGTTGACACCCGACGGGACACAGCCGGGCGAGACGGATCCGTGCTACCGCCCCGCCTGGCCGCGATGTCCAACTACAGCTCGTTGGCCGCGTGATACGCCGTGCGAATGGCGCTCGCAATGTCGGCGGTGCGCTCGCCCGAGCAGTCGCCCACGCAGGTCACGGGCACCGTCACGCCATCCAGGTCAAACGCGTTGGCCTTGGAGCCCACGGCCATCACCACGTAATCGCAGGCGATCTTCACCGGCTCCTCGGCGCCGTCCTCGGCGGTGCGAACGGCCTCCACGCCCTCGTCAGTAATGGCGGTCAGGCGGGTCTTCACGTGCTGCTCCACGTTGTGCTCGGCAAAGTCGCTCATAATCAGCGGCAGAATGGTCTCAGACTCGCCCGCGGCAATCTTGTCGAGCATCTCCACGATCGCCACCTCGCAGCCGTGCTGCAGCAGATACTCGGCAGTCTCGGTGCCCACCAGGCCACCGCCAATGACGGCGACGCGGCCGCTGAGCTCCACCTTGCCGGCCAGCACGTCCCAGCTCGAGACGACCTTGTCCGAGTCGGCACCCGGAACGGGGATGACCACGTCGTGCGCGCCCACGGCCACAATCGCGGCGTCGGCAGCGTTGAGGTCCTCAGCAGTAGCGACATGGTTGAGCTCAACCTTCACGCCCAGGCCAGGCAGAATCTTCTCGTAGTACTCGACCGAGCGCATGATCTCATCCTTGCGCGGGGGCGCAGCCGCCAGCACAATCTGGCCGCCCAGATGATCGCTCGCCTCATAGACGGTCACGTCGTAGCCGCGCTTGGCCGCCACGCGTGCGGCCTCCAGGCCGGCGATGCCGCCGCCCACCACGGCGATCTTCTTGTCGCCCTCGCCCGGCTTAATGGCGATGGTCGCCTCGTCGCCGTTCTCGGCATTGAGCACGCACGAGATGTACT
>CABRFW010000342.1 GCA_902470265.1 uncultured Collinsella sp. | reverse complement strand
ATTATCGTCTGCAGCAATACGCTATGCCCATCCTCATCCTAGTGCTGTACCTGCTGCCCATGTGGACCGGCATCGACGTGATCGGCCGCTATTTCGACGTTACCGTGTATCCGCTTGCTGAGCAGCTGCTCAACTTCGCAATCGCCGGCATCTAAGGTAAACTTACAGGTCGACCGTGCAAAACGGTCGCAACATGCACCCAAACCGCGCCGCGAAGGCGCCGTCAAAGGAGGTCGAAGATGTCGTATCGCGTGTCGACGCAGGTCTACAGCGGACCGTTCGACCTGCTGCTGCAGCTGGTAACCCGCCAAAAAGTAGATATCGGCGCCATCTCCATCAGCGAGGTGGCCGAGCAATACCTTGCCGAGGCCGAGCGCATCGAGGCGCTGGACCTGGACGTGGCGAGCGACTTTTTGCTGGTCGCGGCAACACTTTTGGACATCAAGGCCGCCTCGCTGGTGCCGCAGGAGGCCCCGCGTAAAATCGATGACGACGATGGAGAGTTCGACGAAGACCTCGAGGAGCTCAGCACGCTCGACGGCGACGCCCTGCGCGAGGTCCTGATCCAGCGCCTGATTGCCTACAAGCAGTTTAAAGGCGCGGCTGCGGCCCTCGGTGCCCGCATGAAGGCTGAGAGCCGTATGCACCCGCGTGTGGCCGGCCCCGACCCCGAGTTCCTGGGGCTCATGCCCGACTACCTGGCTGGCATCACCCTGCGCGGTCTCGCCGTCATCTGTGCCGACCTGGACGGCAAGCGTCAGACCTTCCTGCTGGAAGCCGAGCACGTGGCGCCGCATCGCGTACCGCTCGACCTGACCGTGGCCTCAGTCGACCGCTTTACCATGGCGCACCAAACCTGCACCTTCCGCGAGCTGTTGGACGGCGACGCCACCACCGAGCAGCTCGTCGTTACCTTCCTAGCCATGCTCGAGCTCGCCAAGCGCGGCTCGCTCACGCTGAGCCAGGACGAGATCTTCGGAACCATCTGCATCAACCGAGTCGAGGGCGCCGAGGCATACGTGCCCGGCGAGGGCCCCGAACTCACCGAATAGGAGCCGCAACCATGTCAACCCTTTCCACGCTGGAGGCAAACAGCCTCAAAGGCGCCCTCGAGGCGCTGCTGCTGGTGTCGAGCGACCCCGTGAGCGCACCCGCGCTGGCAGGTGCGCTGGATATCGCCCCGGGCGAGTGCGCATCGCTGCTCGCCGAGCTCAAGGTTGAATACGAGGAGGCCAATCGCGGCTTTCAGCTGCGCGAGGTCGCCGGCGGCTGGCGCCTGTTTACGCACCCCGCCTATCACGACGTGGTCGAGGCCTACGTGCTGAGCTGGGACACGCAAAAGCTGTCGCAGGCGGCGCTCGAAACTCTGGCCGTCATCGCATACCACCAGCCCGTGACGCGCGAGGTGGTCAAGGGCATCCGCGGCGTCAATTCCGACGGCGTAATCGCGTCGCTCGTCGATAAGGGCCTGGTGCGCGAGCTTGGCCGCGACCCCCAACGCGGTCAAGCCATCATCTACGGCACGACCAACGCCTTCTTGGAAAAGTTCGGT
>CABRFW010000341.1 GCA_902470265.1 uncultured Collinsella sp. | reverse complement strand
CGTGATCGAGGTCACGCCGGGGCTCAATTTTCAGCCGTGGTGGGTGATCGGCAACCCCGACAAGTGGAGTTATATTGCGGCCGGCGTAATCAAGGACGGCTTTAAGTCGTTCGCGAGCGGGCACACCGCGCATGCGGCGATCGGTCTTATGCTCGCCGGACTTCCCGCGGTGGCCTTTAAGGAAAAGCCCTCGCGCCGCCGGGTGGTCTTTTGGACGGCGGCTGCGGTCGCGGCACTCGTCGCGTTTGGCCGCATCGTGATCGGAGCGCACTTTTTGAGTGACGTGAGCTGCGGTTTTGCCCTGGTGCTGGCACTTGAGTGCCTTGCCGCGCGCATTGCCTATCCCAACGGCGTACAATAGCTCCGTTTGAATCATCTGACCGATACCCGGTAAGAGAGGATTGCCATGCTCGCGTTTAACAACGATTATTCCCACGGCGCACATCCGGCAGTGCTGCAGGCACTCGTCGATACCAACATGGAGCCGCAGCCCGGCTACGGTACCGATGCGCACACCGAGCGTGCCAAGCAGCTTATCCGCGAGGCTTGTCAGGCCCCCGATGCTGACGTGTTTTTTCTGGTGGGCGGCACGCAGGCCAACGCGACGGTGATCGACATGCTGCTTGCGCCCTACGAGGGCGTCGTTGCTGCTGAGACTGGCCACGTCGCCTGTCACGAGGCGGGCGCTATCGAGTTTGGCGGCCACAAGGTGCTCACCATCCCCGGCTACGAGGGCAAGATGCACGCCGAGGACCTCGAGAACTATATCCAGGTGTTCTACGAAAACGAGAGCTACGAGCACACGGTGTTCCCGGGTGCCGTGTATGTGAGCCTATCGACCGAGTACGGCACGCTGTACTCCAAGGCCGAGCTCGCGGCGATTCACGCGGTGTGCCAGAAGCGCGAGATTCCGCTGTTTGTGGACGGTGCTCGCCTGGCCTATGCGCTGGCGGCCGATGAGTGCGACATTACCCTGCCCGAGCTGGCGCAGCTGTGTGACGTGTTCTACATCGGCGGCACCAAGTGTGGTGCGCTCTGCGGCGAGGCTGTGGTGTTCTGTGGCATGCACGCCCCGGCGCACCCCATTCCGCGTATTAAGCAGCATGGCGCACTGCTCGCCAAGGGCCGCCTGATGGGTGTGCAGTTCGAGGCTCTTTTTACCGATGGCCTGTATTTTGAGATTGGTCGCCAGGCGATTGAGACCGCTCAGGCGCTTCGTCGTGTGCTGCACGAGCGCGGCTACCAGTTCTTCTTGGAGACGCCCACGAACCAGCAGTTCGTGATTCTGCCCAACGAGGATATGGCCCGCATTCGCGAGCATGCGGCGATCGAGTACTGGGAAAAGTACGACGATACTCATACGGTAGTGCGCTTTTGCACCAGCTGGGCCACGACGCAGGAGGACATCGACGCGCTGGCGGCTGTCCTGTAGCCTGATGTAATGACGAGGGGCCGCCTTGCGCTTGGTTTGGCGCAGGGCGGCCTTTGCTTTTGAGAGAGAAGGGTTGTATGACCGAGATGTCCGAGCCGACGATTCGCCTGGCGACGCCCGAAGACG
>CABRFW010000340.1 GCA_902470265.1 uncultured Collinsella sp. | reverse complement strand
GTCTATACCGCGACGTATGGTCTGCTCTCGGGTGTGCTCTATGTAATCGTAGTGCTGCTGGGCGGCTGGCTGGTCGCCCAGGGACAGCTGCAGGCGGTCGATATGGCGACCTTCGCGCTCTATATTTCGCTGTTCTGCACGCCGCTCGAGACGCTCGTCAATTCGGCCGAAACGTATCAGAAGGCCATCGCCGGCTTTAAGCGTATGGACGAGGTGCTCTCGACCGCACCGGACATTCAGGATAAGCCGGGTGCCGTGGATCTTCGGGTGACGGCGGGCGCTGTTGAGTATCGCGACGTGTGCTTTAGCTATGAGGATGTTGAGTTGGGCGAGGGCGGCGCCGACGGACGTCCTGTTATCGACCACATGGACCTGTCTATCAAGCCCGGCCAGACCATCGCGCTGGTTGGCCCCTCGGGCGGCGGCAAGTCTACGACTTGTTCGCTGCTGCCGCGCTTTTACGACGTGGCTGACGGATCCATCAGCATCGACGGGCAGGACGTGCGTGACGTGACGCAACAGAGTTTGCGCCGTGCTATCGGCCTCGTGCAGCAGGATGTCTACCTGTTTGACGGTACGATTGGCGAGAATATCGCCTACGGCAAGCCGGGCGCTACGGCGGGTGAAATCGCTGAGGCCGCTCGCCGTGCCAATATCGATGCCTTTATCGAGTCGCTGCCGCAAGGCTATGACACGATTGTGGGCGAGCGCGGCAGCCGTCTTTCGGGTGGACAGAAACAGCGTGTCGCCATCGCGCGCGTGTTTCTCAAGAATCCCAAAATTCTAATCTTGGACGAGGCGACGAGTGCTTTGGATAACGAGAGCGAGGAAGCGGTTCAGGAGTCGCTCGAAGAGCTGGCACGCGGCCGTACCACGATCATCATCGCCCACCGTCTCTCGACTATTAAGCATGCTGACGAGATTGCGACTGTCGAGCATGGTCGCGTTGTGGAACGTGGCACGCATGAGCAGCTTCTCGCCCGTGGCGGCACCTATGCCCGTTACTATCGAATGCAGTTCGAAGGTGCGCGTGCGCACGAGCTCGACTGATTGATATGACAGGAAGTTTATGGCTGAGAAGAACCCTTTGACTCCGGAAGAAGTGACGGAGTTATTCTCCGAGATCGACGCATCCGGCGTTTTGGATCCGACGCTTGCCAAAAAGCGCACCGAGCGCATGCGCGAAAAAGAGGCTGCCGTCAAGCGCGGCGACAAGGCGGCACTGGCGCAGCTTCGCAGCGTGGATCGCGCGAGTCAGGCAAAACATATCGACCCGCTGTCCGAGGACGACCCTTCGGGTTCGCAGGTGAGTCATACCATTACGAAGACCGCTATGGCTGTGGTCATCGGCATCTTGGTGCTGATTGTTGGCATGCAGATTGGCTACGGCGTGATGCGACGCCTGAACACCGCCAATCTGTCCGAGAGCGTTTCGGTGGATACCGTCTCGACCGCGCTCAAGGGTGGACTCGAGTGGGGCAACGGCTTTACGCAGTTCCCGCTCGACTTTACCGTCGATGAGGCCGATGAGCGTACGGGCACGGTCGAGGTGACGGTGTTGGACACATCGTCTGCCA
>CABRFW010000339.1 GCA_902470265.1 uncultured Collinsella sp. | reverse complement strand
CTGCCCGCGACGCGGCCCTTGGTCGCGTTGAGATCGAGGCCAACGACGATTGGGAGGGCTCGGAGTTCCGCTACTGCAACGAGTTCCTGTTTAAGGCCGACGCCCCGTTTGACGAGGACGAGTGCCTTAAGTTCCTGGGTTCCATGGGCGACTGCGAGCTACTCGTGGGCGCCTATCCCGACTACAAGATCCATGTGCACTCCAACACCCCCAACCTGGTGCTCGAGCACATGCTGCAGCTCGGTCAGATCTATGAGGTCTTTATCCACAACATGGAGATGGAGGCCCACGACCGTACCGCCAAGATCCACGAGGATCAGGAAAAGGCCGCCGAGCCCGCCAAGGCGCTGGGCTTTGTCGCCGTTGCCGCCGGTTCCGGCGAGGCCGACATCCTCAAGTCCCTCGGCGTCGACGTGATCGTGTCCGGTGGCCAGACTATGAATCCCTCGACCGCCGACCTGCTGGGCGCGGTGGACCAGGTCAACGCGACCTCGGTCATCATCTTGCCCAATAACGGTAACATCCGCATGGCTGCCGAGGCCGCAGCTTCTGCCTGCACCGACAAGAAGGTCGCCGTCGTTCCCACCAAGACCGTCCCACAGGCCTTCTCCGCGCTGTTCGCGGTCCTGCCCGATTCCGAGCTCGAGGATGCCGTCGCCGCCATGGTCGACGCCATCAGCGAGGTCCGCGATGGCGAGGTCACCCGCGCCGTGCGCGACTCCAGTGCCTCTGACGGTTCTCCGATTCACTCCGGTGACGTCATGGGTATCATCGCCGGCTCCATCGACGTGGTCGGCTCCGACGTGAAGCAGGTCACGCTCGACTGCATCAACCGCATGCAGGAGGAAGAGGAGGGCGACGCGCTGACGATTCTGGCCGGCGAGGAGCTGTCCGATGAGGCCTTCCAGGAGATCGTCGACGCTATCGAGGAGGCTCAGCCCGATCTGGAGATTGACGCCCATCGTGGCGAGCAGCCGCTCTATCCCGTGATCTTCTCGATCGAGTAGGCAACTGCCCATGTCCGAGCTGTGCTCCGTGCCGCGCGTCTCGGAGCGCTTTGCCCAGAGCAATGCGCTCGACGAGGATATCGCGCGACTCAAATATGTTTCGGGTAAACGTGAGGAGGCCCTTCGCCGTCTGGGAATTCGGACGGTGGGGGACCTCCTTCTCCATATCCCTCATCGATACCTCGACTTTACCCGTTCGTGGTCCATCGAGATGGCGCCCATCGGTACCGTGTGCACCATCATCGCCACGGTCGACCGCATCGTCCAAAAGCAGCCGCGTCCGCGCCTGCAGGTGACCGAGGTATCGCTGGTGGACGAGACGGGCGTGTTGCAGGTCGCCTTTTTCCGCCAGCCCTGGATTGCCCAGCAGCTTAAGCAGGGCGACCGCCTGGCCGTGATGGGCAAGGTCGAGTTTGCCTACGGCTTTAAGCAGATGGCCTCGCCCCACTTTGAAAAGCTCGAGGACGGGCGCGCCGCAGGCACCATTCTGCCGGTCCATTACGTGAGCGATGGCGTGAGCCAGGCGTGGATGCGCCGCATCGTAAGCGGCGCGCTCGAGGTCGTCGGCAATCC
>CABRFW010000338.1 GCA_902470265.1 uncultured Collinsella sp. | reverse complement strand
GGCGATGCGCTCCAGGGCTTGCGCGTTTTGCTCGTAGAGGATAACGATCTGAATGCCGAGATCGCGCAGTTTACGCTCAGCCGTGCCGGTGCCATCGTGACGCATGCTAAGGATGGCGAGTCTGCCGTCGAGATGTTTGCCGCGAGCGCGCCGTACGAGTACGACGCGGTGTTGATGGACATCATGATGCCCGGTATCGATGGCCTTGAGGCCACGCGTCGGATTCGAGCACTCGATCGCGAGGATGCCGCGACCACGCCGATTGTTGCCGTGAGCGCCAACGCCTTTGCCGACGACCGCAGGCTTTCGCGTGAGGCGGGCATGGACGCGCACCTGAGTAAACCCGTGAGCTCGCAGGAGCTCGTTGAGGCGCTAGCGCACATAGCCGCCGATGCTTCATAAGCATATGGCCCGGTTCCAAGGTGGGTTGGAACCGGGCCATATTGTTATTGATGAGGCCTGCTGAGGGGCTTACTTTTCTTGAATCTGCTTGCCGCAAAGATGCTCAATCGAAATCTCGTAGAGCTGGACGCCCTTGATGTCCTTGGCGATTTCCTCTTCGACTTCTTCGGCAGAAGGGTAGTACTTAAGGGCGAGCTGGCGGACTTTGTCCTCGATAAACGCGGGGGTGTCATTCGCCAGGCGACAACGGCCAAAGACGACGGTGCTCATAACGTGGGGAGCCCAGTCACCGTCCTGGTACCACTCGTTGCCGTATACGGTAAAGCAGACCTTGTCATCGCGCTTGAGTGCGTCGACCTTGTGGCCGGCTTTGGCGCCATGGAAATAGATCTTGTCGTGCTCGGCGTCAAAGAAGTAGTTGACGGGAATGGCGTACGGGTAGCCATCGTCGCCGTTGACGGCAAAGACGCCGCGTTTGCAGGTGGCGAGCAGTTCGCGCGCTTCCTCGTCGGTGATAGCGCGTTTCTTTCGACGTAAGGGCCTAAACATCGTTGGCTTCCTTTCTGGTCGTGCGTAGTGGTTGAGCACAAACTATAGCGAAATGGATCCGTTTTTCTTGATGCGGGCGAGTATGTTTTTGAGCTTGTTAAAGTCGAGCGGTTTGGACAGATGGGCGTTCATGCCGGCATCGTGTGCCGCCTTGGCGTCCTCGGCAAAGGCATTGGCGGTGAGCGCGATGATGGGGATATCGGCTGCATCGACCTTCTCGCTCAGACGAATCGTGCGGGTTGCCTCATAGCCGTCCATGTCCGGCATCATAATGTCCATCAGGATCGCATCGAAGCTGCCGGCGGGATGCGACAGGTACAGATCGACGACTTCGTTGCCGTTGGCGGCGCGGGTGACCACGATGCCCTCGGATTCTAGCAGCGCCTGGGCAATCTCGGCATTCAATTCGTTGTCTTCGGCGAGCAGTACGTTCATGTCGGCGAGCGAGCAGTCGAGCGCCCCCTCGACCGTATTCGCCCGCGCCTGGGGGTTCTTGTCGATATCGAGCGGAATCTCCACGTAGAACGAGGTGCCCGCATGGAGCTCGCTGGTGACTTCGATGGTGCCGCCCATCAGTTCAATAAGCGACTTGACGATTGGCATGCCCATGCCGGTTCCTTGGAACTTGCT
>CABRFW010000337.1 GCA_902470265.1 uncultured Collinsella sp. | reverse complement strand
ATGACGAGATCATCCCCGTCGAGAACGACGGCGCCTTTGCCACCGGCCGTGCCGTGGGCCACAAGGAGGGCGTGCTCGTGGGCATTTCGTCCGGTGCCGCCGTGTGGGCCGCACTGCAGCTGGCCAAGCGCCCCGAGAACGAGGGCAAGACCATCGTGGCGCTGCTCGCCGATACCGGTGAGCGCTACCTGTCCACGGCGCTCTTCCAGGACTAAGGGCCCGTCGCTTGTCGATAGGCCCAAGGCACGCCGGCCTCCCCTCTCTTCTGGCTGCCTGAGCCCATCTCGTTAGGGTATCCCACGAGACGTCCGAACTTGCTACAATGTCTGCGGCGCGGAACCAGCCTCCCGCGCCGCTTTTCTTTTTTGGCCACATGCCACCAAGGAGAACCTCCCCATGCACAACAAGCGCGTGCTCGTCGCCATGAGTGGCGGCGTCGATTCCAGCGTGACCGCGTACCTGCTCAAGCGCCAGGGCTACGAATGCGTCGGCGCCACCATGCGCCTCACCTGCCCCGCGCCCGATCCCGTCACGGGCATGAGTAAGGTCGACCGCGACATCGCCGACGCAAAGGCTGTCGCCGAGCGCCTGGGGATACCCCACCATGTGCTCGACCTGCAGCAGACCTTCGACCGCAATGTTATCGAGCGCTTCGTGACCGCCTACCAGGAGGGGCTGACGCCCAACCCGTGCATCATCTGCAACCGCCACATAAAGTTTGGCGCGTTGCTCGATGCAGCACTCGATATGGGCTGCGACTACATCGCCACAGGTCACTACGCCAAAACGAGCCAGGCGTCCGACGGCACCTGGCAGCTGCACCGTGGCGAGGACCCAAAGAAGGACCAAAGCTACTTTTTGTATTCGCTTACGCAGGAGCGCTTGGCACGCACAATCTTTCCGCTGGCAGGCCTGGACAAAGAGCGCGACGTGCGCCGCATTGCCGCCGAGCAGGGCTTCATCAACGCCAAGAAGGCCGAGAGCGAGGACATCTGCTTTATTCCAGACGGTGACTACGCGGGCTATATCGAGCGCCGCTGCGGACATCCCGCTGCACCGGGCGACATTGTGTGGCGCGACGGCAGCGTAGTCGGACGCCACAACGGCGCGTTGCGCTATACCATCGGCCAGCGCAAGGGCCTGGGCGTCGCGATGGCGCATCCCGTGTACGTAACGGGCGTCGATGCCGCCAACAACACTGTGCATTTGGGCGAGACCGAGGACCTGACGGCCACAGCGCTCACGGCCAACGACTGGATCTGGAGCGCCCCTGCCGACCGCATGGAGGCAGAGCTCACGTCCGGCGGCATTCGCGTGGGCGCCAAGTACCGCTACCGTCAGAAAAACCAGGCAGCGACCCTTACGCGCGGCGAAGACGGGCAAGTGCTGCTGACTTTTGACGAGCCGCAGCGAGCCATCGCCCCCGGCCAAGCCGTTGTAGTCTACCGCGGCGACATCGTCCTCGGCGGCGGCACCGTTACGGCAGCCATCAAGTAGCCCCATCCCCTTCATAAGTTGCGGTGAAATAGGGACTGTTTAAGCGTTTAAAACCGCCAAACAGTCCCTATTTCACCGCAACTTAGAGAGGA
>CABRFW010000336.1 GCA_902470265.1 uncultured Collinsella sp. | reverse complement strand
CGACGCGGCCGTAGTCGCCCGAGCTCCAACGAACCTCGGGCATCATGGAGCGCGGGACGTCGAAAAGCGCCAGCAGATCGTCGTCCCAATCGAGCGCATGGATATTAAAGAGCGCGGTGCGGCTGGCATTGGTGTAGTCGGTGGCAAAGACCTGACCGCCGGTGAGGTTGTAGATGAGCCAGGTGTCGATGGTGCCGAACATGAGGTCGCCCGCCGCCGCGCTCTCACGCGCACCATCGACGTTGTCGAGGATCCACTGCACCTTGGAGGCCGAGAAATACGGATCGAGCGTGAGTCCCGTGCGGGAGCGCACCAGTTCTTCTGCGCCCTGCTCGACCAGCTCGTCGATCAGAGGTGCGGTGCGACGGCATTGCCACACGATGGCGTTATAGATGGGTTGGCCGCTTATGCGGTCCCACACCACCGTGGTCTCGCGCTGGTTGGAGATACCGATGGCGGCAATGCGGTCAGAATGGATGCCGCTCTTAAACTGAACCTCCATCATCACGCCGATCTGGCTGGCAAGCACCTCCGTGGGATCCTGCTCCACCCAGCCGGGGCGCGGGAAGCTGGTTTTGACGCTACGACGCGCCTGGGCGACGATGCAGCCGTACTCGTCGACGATGGTCGCGAGTACCGAGGTGGTGCCGCAGTCGAGCGCCATGATGTAGGAACCGCCAAAGCTAAACGAGGCGTCTTCCATGCCCAGGCTACCTAGATTCAACGACATCGCTTACACCTTTCTATTGCATCGGGTCGGACAGGACCCGTTCGATCTCTGATGCGGGAAGCGCGCCTTGGCGCAGGATCTGGAGCTCGCCGTGCTGAAACGACACGATGGTTGAGGCGTCGCGACACGGGGTCTCACCGGCGTCGACGGCCACATCGACCCCCTCCAGGATGCGCTCCTCCACCGTGACAAAACTTGCCGGCGCGGGCGCGCCGTGCGTGTTGGCGCTGGTGCAGGCAAGAGGGCTGCCGCAGGCGCGGATGAGCGCTTGCACCACGGGCGAGGCCGAAGCGCGAAGTGCCACCGTGTCGTCGGCGGCGTGCATAAAGGTCGGCACGCAGGGGGCCGCCTTGACCACGATAGTCAGGGCGCCCGGCCAGCATCGTCGGGCGAGCACGCGGGCCTCATGAGGGATATCCACGCCATAGCGGTCGAGTGCCTCGGCATCATCGACCAGCCAGGCAACCGTTTGGGTGAGCTCGCGCTGCTTGAGGGTAAAGATGCGACGATAGCCGGTACCGAGTGCGGGGACCGCGGCGCCGTTGACGATGGCCTGCGGATCGCGCGGCCACGATGGGAATTCGCTTGTATCTTGGGGCACGGCGTCCGAGAAGGCGTTGACTGCCACGGCGACACCGTAGACGGTCTCGGTCGGGATCAAGGCCAGGCCGCCGCAGCCGAGCACCTCGGGCGAGCCGATGCGGCTCGCGCGTTCCCTCGTATACCCGATAGACCGTCTGCATGTGTATGCCAGCCCCTTACGCTCTGGTGCAAGTTTGTTTACTGTGGGGCATTCTCGCACGAAACGTTCAATCTATTTGCCCAGAGCGCATGTTGGTTTGGTGAGCGGCTCTAGTAGTCGGTGAAAGTGAGGG
>CABRFW010000335.1 GCA_902470265.1 uncultured Collinsella sp. | reverse complement strand
GCGGTTGCCGGGGCGGACCTTGCCGGTCGTGTCGAAGTGGAGCTGGGCCCCGGCAGCTCCGAACCCTCGCCGTCCCCGCGCATCGGTGGTCCCGGTCTCGAGGCGGTTCGCTCCATCGCCGCCCGCTATTTCCGTGATCCAAAGGGGACGGAGGAAAATGGATCATTCGAGCCAGTGGCAATTGTGCCCTCGACCGTGATCGGTGCGACCGACGCTGCCAACTACCAGCACATTTGCCCTGAGTGCATTCGCTTCTCGGCCTTTGTGGCTGATGACGACGAGTGTGATCGCGGCGTCCACGGCACCAACGAGCGCATCACCCGCCGCGCCTACCTCCAGGGCATCCGCTTCCTCGTCGCTCTACTCCAAACGCTCTAGCCAAAAAGCAAGCTCTTGGTGCAATGGGGTCAGGTTTGTTTGCACCAATCCGTGCGGGTTATATGCAGGTTTGCCTGCGCACGCTATCATGTATGGGTTAGACCGCAACTATGTACCCCATACGCGAAGGGATGCGCATGTATCTGAAGATCGACATGTTCTAGCCGGGCTTACCCCCGCAGTGGCGCCGCGCGCCCCATCAACTCTGCCGATTTTCACCTTCACGTATATAAAGGAGTCCCGCCATGCGCGACAAGCTCGAAAAGATCATCAAGGCCTACGAGGAGCTCGAGAAGAAGCTCTCCGACCCGGCCGTCGCCTCCGATATTAAGGAGTTCACGCGTCTCAACAAGGAGTACGCGCACCAGTCCGACCTCATCGCGGCCTCGCGCGAGTACATCGGCGCGCTCGATGACATCGAGGCCGCCAAGGAAATGCTCCACGATACCACCGATGCCGATGAGAAGGAGATGCTCCAGATGGACATCTCCGAAAACGAGGCCAAGCTTCCCCAGCTCGAGGAAGACATTAAGTACATGCTCATCCCGAGCGACCCCAACGACGACAAGAACACCATCGTCGAGATCCGCTCTGCCGCCGGTGGCGACGAGGCGGCCATCTTTGCCGGCGATCTGTACAAGATGTACCAGCGCTTCTGCGAGTCGCGCGGCTGGAAGACCACCGTACTCGACTCCAGCCCCAGCGAGGCCGGCGGCTTTAAGTCCATCGAGTTCAAGGTTGAGGGCGACCGCGTCTACTCCGTCATGAAGTACGAGTCCGGCGTGCATCGCGTCCAGCGCGTCCCCAAGACCGAGTCCCAGGGTCGCATCCAGACCTCCACGGCAACCGTCGCCGTGCTTCCCGAGGCCGAGGAGATCGACGTTCAGATCAACCAGTCCGACCTGCGCATCGATACCTACTGCGCCTCCGGCCCTGGCGGTCAGTGCGTTAACACCACCTACTCCGCCGTGCGCATCACCCACCTGCCCACCAACACCGTGGTGCAGTCGCAGGAGCAGCGTTCCCAGATCCAGAACCGCGAGGTCTGCATGCAGATGCTGCGTGCCCGTCTGTACGAGATGGAGCTCGAGAAGCAGCAGGCCGAGCTCGGCGCCGAGCGCCAGAGCCAGATCGGTCACGGCAACCGTTCCGAGAAGATTCGTACCTATAACCAGCCCCAGGACCGCGTGACCGATCACCGTATCGGCTTCAACTCCACCTACAACGG
>CABRFW010000334.1 GCA_902470265.1 uncultured Collinsella sp. | reverse complement strand
TCATGGGGTTGCCCCCATACGGACCTGAACCGTACGCGTCTGCCAATTCCGCCACGCCCGCGTGCAGGAATTAGAATAACGGAGCGCCATCGCGAACGCAAGAACTATTTTTGAAAAAGTTTGCAGGCATTTTCCCAAGCGGCTTGCGCGATTGTTTCGGCATCCTCACCAGTGCGATCGATACGGTCGTTAACCAGCGCGTTTGCCGTAATGGAGATCATTGCGGGCTCGCATTCAAGACCGCGGATGGGCTCCGGAGCCATATACGGGCAATCCGTCTCGAACAAAATTCGATCGAGTGGGGTTGCCGCAAATGCCTCGCGCACGTCGTCGTTGCGCTTGAAGGTGGCCGCACCACCATAGGCGATATAGCAGCCCAGCTCCACAAAGCGCTCCATCGTGGCGCGGTCCTCGCCAAAGCAGTGCAGCACACAACCGGCCTGGGGCACGCCCACCTCACGAAGCACGTTGTAGGCGTCCACGTGCGAGGTGCGCTCCTGGTCCGTGTCCTCGTGACGCAGATGTAGCTCCACCGGCACGTTACGGCACACGGCAAGCTCGAGCTGGCGCGCCATGCAGTCAATCTGCACGTTATGGGGTGCCGGCGCGATGTCGTCATCGTAATCCATGTGGTAGTCCAGACCGATCTCGCCGATGCCGACGCACAAAGGGTCATCAAGCGCAGCAACAACCTGCGCGTGAATGTCGTCGGTATAGTCCGGCGCGCCATAGGGGTGAACGCCAGCGAGATACTTGATCTGCGGAATATCCCGCATCGGCAGAATCTCGCGCGTCAGCCAGTCGCTATAGTCCGTCACGCTGCGTTTATCAGCGATGGGGTCGAACATCGTCACCAACAGGTCGACGCCCGCCGCCTTGGCACGCACGAGCGTCTCAGGCACATCCTTGCCCCAGAACGAAAGCAGATGCGCATGCGTGTCGGCAAGCGGTGCCAAGGGCACGGGACAAGCAACCGTCTTCTTTTTCTTGGTAAACGTCACACGTTCGGCATTAGGCATCATGGATTAGCTCCTGGGCCAGACGGACAAAGTCAGCAACATCAAGCGTCTCGGCGCGCGTGGTGGGTGCAATACCGCAAGCCTCAAAGGCAGCATCGAGCACGTCCTTGGCAAAGCCGTTGGCGCTCATGGAATTGCGGATGGTCTTGCGACGCTGAGCAAATGCAGCATCAATCACGCGGGCCACAAATTCGCGATCGAGCCCCTCGGGCACCACGCCGTCAACACGGTCGATACGCGCGACGGCCGAGTCCACGTGCGGCGCCGGCATAAAGCAACGCGGCGGCACCTCAAAGCGACCCGTCACCTGCGCGTACAGGCCGAGTTTTGCCGTGTAGCCGCCATAGGTCTTGTTACCGGGCGTTGCGGCAATGCGATCGGCAACCTCCTTTTGAACCATGACGACAGCGCGCTTAAGCGCGGGCATCGTCTGGAAGAACTGAAGGATGATCGTCGCCGCCACGTTGTAGGGCAGATTCGCGACAAACACCGTCGGCGTACCGCCCGCAACCTGCTCAATCTGCTCCGGGCCCACCTTGAGCGCGTCGCCCATGATAAAGCGGAAGTTGGCGTAGTCGGCGGCGTGAGCATCGA
>CABRFW010000333.1 GCA_902470265.1 uncultured Collinsella sp. | reverse complement strand
GAACAGTCCGCCGAGGCCGAAGCCTCCGACAAGAACTAGAAAGGGAGTGCCGCTTATGAGTCGCCGCAACACCGAACTGCTCTTACTCATCGCCTCGGCGTTCCCCGTCATCCTGCTGTATGCGATGTACGTACTCACCGCGGGCGCCGCTATCTCATTTGAGACGCTCGCCGTGCCGATCGGACTTTTTGCCGCCTTCGCCGCGGCGCACATCGCCGTGCGCATCTTGGCGCCCGGCGCCGATCCGGCAATCCTGCCCATCGTCTTTGTTCTGTCGGGCATCGGCATCACGTTTGTGACGCGCCTGGCGCCCGACCTCGCCATCTCACAGCTCGTCATCCTGTTTATCTCGGTAGCGTTGATGGTGGGAACGCTCGCGCTGGTCAAAAACCTCGACGTGGTCATGCGCTACAAATACACCTTTGGCATCATCGGCATCATTTTGCTGATGCTGCCGATCTTTATCGGTACCACGATCTCGGGCTCCAAGCTGTGGATTCGCATCGCCGGCTTTACCATCCAGCCCGGCGAGTTCGCCAAGGTCTTTATCGTGCTGTTCCTGGCCGGCTACCTGGCCGAGAACCGCGAGCTGCTCTCCATTTCCAACCGAAAGATCCTGGGCTTTAAAGTTCCGCGCCTGCGCCTGCTGCTTCCGCTCTTTGCGGTATGGGGCGTATGCCTGCTCGTCGTCGTCTTCGAACGCGATCTGGGCTCGGCAGTGCTGTTCTATACCATCTTCTTGCTGATGCTCTACGTTGCCACGGGACGTTTTTCGTACGTCATCATCGGCCTCGCACTTTTGGCCGTGGGAGCCGTGGGCGCCTACAAGTTCCTGTCGCACGTTCAAGTGCGTTTCCAGGTTTGGGTTGATCCGTTTAAGGACGCCCAGGGGCAGGGCTACCAGATCGTCCAGTCGCTCTTCTCACTCGCCGACGGCGGCCTGGTCGGCGTTGGTATCGGCAACGGCATGGCCAACAACATCCCCGTCGTCGAGTCCGACTTTATCTTCTCGGCCATCGGCGAGGAGATGGGCCTTTTGGGCGGCGGCGCCGTGCTCATCCTGTTTATGCTCTTTGCCGTTCGCGGCCTGACCACAGCCGCCCGCGCCAAGTCCGACCTTGCCGCTTTTAGCGCCACGGGCCTTACGGCCGCCATCAGCTTCCAGGCTTTCTTGATTGTGGGCGGCGTGACCCGTCTGATCCCGCTGACCGGCGTTACCCTGCCCTTTATGAGCCAGGGCGGCTCCTCGCTGCTGGCGAGCTTTATCATCGTCGCACTGCTGTTGCGCGCCGGTGACGAGGCAACCGGACGCGAGGCCGAACTCACCGGCACCGGCACCATAGCGGCCATCACCGACGACCAGGTCGCATCCGCCGCAGCCCCGACCGGTACGCGCTTTGCCGCCTCGTCTTCGTATGGCCGCGGCAGCCACTCTGCCGGCTCGCGCATGCGCCGCCGCCTGCTCGACACGCCCGAATCCGGCGTGCTCGGCCGCGTGGCACTCGCCAACCGCCTGACCCGCGCCGTGCTCGCCTTTACGGCGCTGTTCGCCATCCTTATCGGCAACCTCACCTATGTCCAGGTCATCAAGGCCAAGGACTATCAGGACATGCC
>CABRFW010000332.1 GCA_902470265.1 uncultured Collinsella sp. | reverse complement strand
ACATCGTTGGGCGTGCAGGCCACAAAGCCACCCGGCAGCGGGCGGAAGCTGTCCTGCAGCCAATCCTGCATGGTGGCGGCAATGGTCTCGAGCGTACGGCCGTGGAAGCCGCCGCGCATGCACACGATGGTGTTGCCGCCATTACCGGCACGCTTGGCGTACAGGCGCGCGAGCTTCATCGAGCCCTCGTTGGCCTCGGCGCCAGAGTTGGCAAAGAAGGTCTCCCAAACCTGCTCATCCGCAGCCGGGGCACCAAGAGCAGCTGCCGTGGTCTCATCGCCGGCGACAATGGCATCGGCAAGCACGCGCGCACCATCTACGTCGTCGTTAGCAAGCTTGGACAGCAGCGCCGCGACCTGTCCGCGCTGCTCGATGTAGAAGTAATTGGAGACATGCATGAGCTTTTTGGTCTGCGCCTCGAGCGCCGAGAGCACAGCCGGGTCGCCATGACCTAGGCTGCACACGCCGATGCCGGCAAGAAAGTCGAGGTACTCACGGCCATCGTCGCCGGTGAGCTTCATGCCGTGACCCTCGACAAACTCGACCGGAGAGCGGCCAAAGGTATGCATAACATAATGGGATTCGAGTGATTGTTGAGCTGCAAGTGACATGGGATACCTTTCGTTAAGCGCCAGGAAGCGCAAACTGTAAGCGTAATGGCGTGGCGATTTAAAACCGACTAGACCGTTTGAAGCTTCTCGACCTCGTCGAGGTTCTCGGTCAGGCGCGCCGCAAACGTCGAAAGCGGATGCGGATGCGTATCGAACTCGTAAGCCGTCTCGGTGGAATGGATCACGGTGCCGACGCCGGCATCGGTCAGCAGCTCCAGCAGCAGCGAGTGCGGCGTAGTACCGTTAATGATGTGGGCACGAAATACGCCGGCGGTAAGCGCATCGACAGCGGCGCGTAGCTTGGGAATCATGCCTTTGTCGACCTCGCCCCCATAGAGCATTTCGTTAACCTCGTCGAGCGTTAGGTTGGAGATAAGCGAATCCTTGTCGCTAAAGACCTTGTACAGCCCATCGACATCGGTCAAAAAGATCGCCTTATGCGCGTGGAGCGCCGCGGCAACGGCACCGGCGGCGGTATCGGCGTTGATGTTGAAGAAACCGCCGTCCTCCCCCGCCGCGACGGTAGCGATGACGGGGATGTACTCGCTATCGAGTAAGCGCTCGATATAGTCGGTGTTGACGTGCGTCACTTTGCCCACGCGTCCGAGCTCGGGGTCGAGCGGCTCGGCGATGAGCGTGCCGGCATCGCTGCCCGATACGCCCACGGCCAGGTTGCCGTGGTGGTTGATGGCAGCAACCAGCTCCTGGTTAACCTTGCCGCCCAGCACCTCGCGCACGATATCCATGGTCGCCGGCGTGGTCACGCGCTGGCCGTTCTTAAACTCGACGGGAATATCGTAATGGTTCAGCGCCTCGTTGATAGCCTTGCCGCCGCCATGCACGATGACGGGGCGCATACCGATGATCTTGAGCAAAACGATGTCGCTCATCACGTCGCGGCGCAGCTGCTCATCAACCATGGCGGCTCCGCCATATTTGATAACAACCGTCTTGCCGGTCAGGTTCTTAATCCACGGCAGCGCTTCGAACAGCAGCTGCGCGGT
>CABRFW010000331.1 GCA_902470265.1 uncultured Collinsella sp. | reverse complement strand
GAAGCCCAGTTCCCGAGGGAAAGGCTCAGCCGCCACCACAGAGACCGCAGGGACGGGAGCAGCTATACTACTCTCAGTAGTTAAGGGTCGCGGATTGGCCGCGTCACCGCTCTCAACAGGAGGTCTTTGTTTATGGCAGATCAGAAGCCGGTTGTCGGGATCATCATGGGCTCCAAGTCCGATTTGGGCGTTATGGAGGGCTGCACCGCCGAGCTCGAGGCACTGGGCGTGCCCTATGAGCTCGTGATTGCAAGCGCGCACCGCACGCCGGCGAAGGTCCACGAGTGGGCCTCGACTGCTGCCGACCGCGGCATCAAGGTGATTATCGCCGCCGCCGGCAAGGCCGCTCACCTGGGTGGCGTCGTGGCAGCCTTTACGCCGCTGCCGGTCATCGGCGTGCCTATGAAGACGAGCGACCTGGGTGGCGTGGACTCGCTGCTGTCGATGGTGCAGATGCCTTCGGGCGTGCCCGTTGCCTGTGTGGCCATCAACGGTGCCAAGAACGCCGCTATCTATGCCACGCAGATCCTGGGCGCCTGCGACCCCGAGTATCGCAAGGTTATCGAGAAGATGAAGCAGGAGATGGCTGACGCCTAAGCGCTCTGCCAGTCCATTTGCAGCATAAGGAGGGCCATGTCCGACTATCAGGGAAAGCGTTTTTCGGCTTCTCGGGTTCCCGATCAAGTCAAGTCGGGAGCAGCCCGCGCGCCGCAGCAGGGTCGGACATCCTCTCCTCAGCAGCCGCGCGCGCCGCGCCCCGTGACGCCAGCGAAGCATCGCCGTCAGGATACACCTGCTGCATATCGCCCTTCGTCATACAGTACGGCCAAGAAGTCACCTCGCTCTTCGGCGCATGCCGCGCCATCGAGCTATACCGAGCCGCCGCGCAAAACGCGCCGCTCTGTCATTCCCATTCTGCTCATCATCATCGGCATTGGCCTGATCGTTGCTGCGGCCGCCATCTTTATCAACGCGCAGATTGGCTACAAGCAGGCGAGCGAGTCGTATCAAAAAATCGAAAAGCAATATGTGAGCGACAAGGATGCCAGCGGCGTGCCGGTCATTGACTTCAACGCGCTCGCCCAGACAAATCCCGACGTCGTTGGCTGGATTTATGCACCCGGCACCAACATCAACTACCCCGTGGTGCAGACGAACAACAACTCCAAGTACCTCAACACGCTGTTTGACGGTACGGCCAATGCGTCGGGCGCCATCTTTTTGGATAGCGACGATACCGCGCCGGGCATGGTGGATCAGCAGACCACGATCTACGGCCACCACATGAACGACGGGTCAATGTTCAACGTGATTTCGGACACGACCGATCAGGCGACATTCGACAGCATGGAGTACGTGTACTACATTACACGCGATGCGACGTATAAGCTGCGTCCGCTGGCGACCAAGGTCGTTGAGGATACGTACGCCAAGGCGCGCACGCCCAACTTTGAAGGCGACGACGGACTGACGAACTATCTGTCCGAGATGCTCGACGGCGCCTCGGCTGTGGCGAGCGACGCCACCGACCGCGCTGCTTCGGCAACCAAGATCGTCACGCTTGTGACCTGCCGTTCGCTGTCGCTGAGCAACACGCGTGCCGTCATGGTGCTCACAC
>CABRFW010000330.1 GCA_902470265.1 uncultured Collinsella sp. | reverse complement strand
TTGACGCCGTTTTTGACGATATCCGCCCCAGCGCCGTCAAGATCGGCATGGTTTCTTCTGTCGAGATTATCGAAGTCATCGCCGACCGCTTGAGCGCCTGGAACGCAACGAACGTGGTCGTCGACCCCGTCATGGTCGCCACCTCGGGCGCGCGGCTGATTGCCGAAGATGCCGCCGAGGCGCTCACCCGCCGCCTGTTCCCGCTAGCGACGGTTATCACGCCCAATATTCCCGAGGCCATGGCACTGCTCGACTATGAGGTCGACTCCGAGCGCACGCAGCAAAATGCTGCCATGCTCCTCACCCGCCGCTTTGGTTGCGCATCCCTCGTTAAGGGTGGGCATCTTGTCAACGAGGCCAACGATGTACTGGCCGAACCCGCGCCACTCGATGACGAGGGCAACCATCTGGGAAATCCACTCACCACGTGGTTCCGCCACAAGCGCATCGAGACCGACAACACGCACGGCACCGGATGCACGCTCTCGTCCGCCATCGCCTGCGCGCTGGCTCAGGGCATGGATCTTGCCGACGCCGTCAACGCCGGCAAGGCCTACCTAACCGGCGCTCTGGCCGCCGGCTTTGACATGGGCAAAGGCTCCGGCCCCGTCAACCACATGTGGCAGTATTAAGATTCGCAGTCCAAAGCCACCGCAAAGGCGCCCGTCCCCTTTGCGGTGGCTTGGGGTCGCGCTACTCTCCGAGCATCTCTTGGAGCTTGGCCGCCACGGCGTGACCCAGGCTCTCATGGCTTTCGGGCATCATATGCAGATAGTCGATATCGCCCGGCTCGGCAAAGTCGGCGGCATTCAAAAAGTCGCAGCCAAACTGCTCAGCCACATGCGCGTAGTACTCACCAAAATGTTCCGAGGCTTCTACGGAATGCTCGTCAAAATCGGTCATATATACGTCGGCGATCTGCGGCTTAATCTTGATAGGCGCCATCAGCAGAATGCGCGGACAAGGCGCAGCGTCGGTCCACGGAAACGCGCGGACGGCGCGAATCAGCGCCATGGCGCCACGGGCGATATCGGAAGCTGTCACGTTAAAGACCGTCTTACAGTCGTTGGTGCCCAGCATGATCACAATGGCGTCCAGCGGCTTATGGGCCTCGAGCAGCATCGGAAGTGCGCGGATGCCGTTAAGATTGGTGTCCAGATGGCACATGTCGTCGCGTACCGTCGTGCGGCCGTTGAGGCCTTCTTCAATTACATGCCAGCCCTCGCCTAAGTCACGTTGGGCCACGCCGCACCAGCGCACATCCTGCGCATAGCGCACCGCGGTGCCGTCGCGCATGCCCGCCGGATCGTAACCATAGGTGTTGCTGTCGCCAAAGCATAGAACGTTTTTCATCGTAAGCCCCTCGCTCAGTAAAAAGCCGACGGAAGCAGCCTCTCCCGCCGGCTCGACCTATCTGTCAGCACGTACCGATTACAGGTACTTGCGCCAATCGTCCTCGTCCTCATCATCCTCGGTAGCAGCCTGGGTCTGCTCGGCGGCGCGAGCTGCCGCAGCGCGAGCGGCAACCTGGGCATAGGACTCCTCGTTGCGCTCGGGGAAGTTTGCCAGCACGTGCTCGAACTTGGCAAAATCCTCATCCCAGCGCGTAGAAGGCACGGCAAAGAA
>CABRFW010000329.1 GCA_902470265.1 uncultured Collinsella sp. | reverse complement strand
TGTATCAGTTTGACGAGCGCCTTGTCGTCCACGGTCTCGCCGCGACGCAGGGCCTCAAGTATGTTCAAGATAATCTGTTCCATGCCCCCATTGTAAAGGCAAAGGCGCCGGAGCCGATCTCGGCTTCGGCGCCTTCATCAAACAGCGCGTCTATATCTTCGCCTAGGCTTTCGTCTGCCTCACTACTCCGAATCAAACGACATGTCGCCCGAACCGACCTCAAAACGATACGTAGCAGACTTATCTCCGTTATCGAATTCAAGATTCAAAATGGTCTCGCCGTCGTAGCCAAGCGGAAGGAAATCGCTCTCGAAGTCGCCACTGCCCAAGGTGAGGCTCGCCTTAAAGCCCGTCGAGTTCGGAACCGTCATCTCCACATCGCCCGAGCCCACGCTCACGTCCATCGACTTCGCGGGGGCCTGGTAGAGCTCGAACGTCACATCGCCCGAACCGACCTCAGCGCTGAGCGCATCAGTCACGCTGCCCGTAAACTCTACATCTCCCGCACCCAGGAAAAGGTCGAAACCATCACAGATGACACCGGCAATCTGCAGATCACCCGAGCCCACGTGCGCGTTGACTCCCTTCAGATGTTCGGCAACACGGCGCGGCAGCTCGACCGTAACTGAGCGATCGATTGCCTTACCGTCATCACTTCCAAACTGGGAAACCTTGAGCGTCGAGTCCTCGACGGATGCGATGTTTTGCGTCGCGGCCTTGGAGGCATCCATACCATTGGCAACGCGTCCCCGCTCGATAACGCGAACCTTGTTGCCATCAACAACCTTGACGTCCACCGTAGCCGCATCGATATCGAAATCGAGGTAGCGAAACTCATCAGCATCAAAGGTCGCACTCGAAAGTTGCTGAGGCCGAGCGGAATAGTTACCGCTATCCAAGAGATCATCGTCGTCAAACATATCGTCAAAATCAGACAAATCGCCGGATAGAATAGCGGTCGTTCGCACCATATTGGAATGAGCCAATAGCCGCGAGGCACCAAATACAAGCCCGATAATAAGCACAAACGCTCCGATGCCAACGCCCAAGCGTACCTTGGATTCATGCGAAAGCTTCATCATTCATCACCCTCTTTGGCGATCGGGTCAGCGGTAGTCGCGGTAGCCACGCCAGCATCAACCGAAGCGGAAACATTCTGAGCCCTAGCTGTCACCGGTGCCGAACCAACCTGAATATCCCCGCGCGCCCAATCGCCATCGAGCGCACGCGCCACCCAGTGATAGATGGGGATCGTGAAGAAGATCAGCGCGGCAAAGGGACCGGCACCAAACAGGAACATCAGCAAAAAGAACAGTAGCCAACACACGGCCCAATACGGGAACGACTGGAACGGGCCCTTCACCGGAGTCGAGCCAACTGCGGTGCCACTCGTCGCCTGCGCCGTAGCGGCATTGGCGGCCTGCGCACTCCAACTTGCCGCTTGCGCCGCCTTGGCCGCAGCATCACTCGCCTGCGTTGCCGCCTCGGTAGCGCGCGCCGCCGCCTCATGGGTGCGAGCACGCTCTGCCGCCTCGGCCTCGCGCTGACGGGCGCGGTCCTCGTTCTCAAACTCGATATCGTCCTCGATCTCATCGCTCGGATTGAGCAGCTCGTCCAGACTCACGCCA
>CABRFW010000328.1 GCA_902470265.1 uncultured Collinsella sp. | reverse complement strand
ACTCGACGACGAGGCCTCCCACTAGACCACCCATCACGCCAGGTCGAAAGGACCATAGCTTATGGCGATTACCATCGATATCGACACTGCACGCCCCTACCAGGTGCATGTTGGCACGTTTATGCTGGAGCAGGCGGGACCGCTCGTGCGCGCCACTGCCGGCGGCACCAAGGCTGTCATCGTGACGGACACCAACGTAGGCCCGCTCTACCAGATGCCCGTTAAGCAGAGCCTGGAGGCATCAGGCTACGAAGTGAGTATCTGCACCTTCGAGGCCGGCGAGGCACACAAGCGCGCCGAGACCTACGTTGCCATTTTGGAGTTTGTGGCCGAGCACGAGCTTTCGCGCTCCGACGTGATCGTGGCACTCGGCGGCGGCGTCGTGGGCGACGTGGCGGGCTTTGTGGCTGCCACCTACATGCGCGGCTGCAAGTTTGTGCAGATCCCGACGAGTCTGCTCGCCATGGTGGATTCGTCGGTAGGCGGCAAGACCGCCATCGACCTGGCTGCCGGCAAGAACTTGGCCGGCGCCTTTTGGCAGCCGAGCGTGGTTATCGCCGACGTGGGGTGCCTGGCCACCCTCACGCCCGAGCAGTTCGCCGATGGCTGCGGCGAGGTCGTCAAGCATGCCGTGATCGCCGACCCGGAGCTTTTCGCCGAACTGGAGAAGACCCCGCTTACGCTTGAGCTACTCAACCGCGATGTGGCCCGCGTAGCGCTCATCATCGCCCGCAATATCGACATTAAGCGCGCCGTGGTCGTTGCCGACGAGCGCGAAACCAACCAGCGCAAGCTGCTCAACTTTGGACACAGCGCCGGACACGCCGTCGAAGCCTGCGAGCACTTTGAACTCGGACACGGCAACTGCGTGTCGATCGGCATGGGCATCATCACGCGCGCCGCAGCCCTGCACGGCGTTTGCGATGCCGCACTGCCCGGTCGTATTGAGGAGCTCTGCGCCCGCCACGGCCTCAAGACCCGCTGCGACCTCAATGCCGATGCCGTCTTTGCCGAGGCGCTCCACGACAAGAAGCGCGCGGGCGACACCATCGACCTGGTGATTCCGCACGGCATTGGCCGCTGCAGCATCGACCGCACGCCGCTTTCCACTTTCCACGAACTCATTGCCGAGGGCCTCGGCCAGAAGGGAGACGCATCCGCATGCTAGCCCGCATCACCCCGTCCCCGCTTAAGGGCACCGTTCCCGCCATCGCGTCCAAGTCGATGGCGCATCGCCTGATCATCTGCGCTGCGCTTGCCAACGGCGAGACGCACGTTACCTGTAACACCACCTGCGCCGACATCGAGGCCACGGTGCGTTGTCTTACGGCCCTGGGTGCTCGCATCGAGACCGTCGAGGACGGCTTCCAAGTACACCCCACCATGAAGAGTGTTGAGTTTGGCCTGCTCAAGGCCCTTGCCGGCGGAACGCTCGACTGCGGCGAAAGCGGCTCCACGCTCCGCTTTATGTTGCCCGTCGCCTGCGCGCTGGGCGCAGAGGCCACCTTTGTGGGCCAGGGTCGTCTGGGCGCACGCCCGCTCTCCCCGCTCTCGGACGAGATCATCGCCGCCGGCTGCGACCTACAGGGTCTGGGCGGTTTTCCGCTCAAGACGAGCGGCCGCATGCGCCCGGGCACCTTTGTGC
>CABRFW010000327.1 GCA_902470265.1 uncultured Collinsella sp. | reverse complement strand
TCGAACTGCGCTTTGGCCTTGTCGACGGACATCCCCGCACGCTCGAGGAAGTCGGTCGTGAGTTTGGCGTCACGCGCGAGCGCATCCGCCAGATCGAGTCCAAGACTCTGGCCAAGCTTCGCCACCCCAGTCGCTCCAGCAAGCTGAAGGACTATATCGAGAGCTAGTCAAGCAAGAAGCGCCCTCAAGCACATCCGCTTGGGGGCGCTTTCATGTAGTCGTTGGGGACATTCTTGAATGACTGGTCGTTTAAGAACGTCCCCAATGACTAGGTCGGAAAATTTCTTAAAAAAGTTCTTGCCCTGAGCTGATTCGTCCGTATAATTAATTTCGTTGCTTGAGAGCACGCACCTATTCCTCGGTAGCTCAATGGTAGAGCACGCGGCTGTTAACCGCGCTGTTGTAGGTTCGAGTCCTACCCGGGGAGCCAGGTTGTAAAACCCGTCGCTTATGCGGCGGGTTTTTTCATGTCGCGGTCGCCGTTCGCGAACGTTACCATATCAACATTTCGTGTCGAGGATGTAATCCCGCGACCCACCACCTCAACACGGCGCGCTCGTTGTAGAATATTGCAATGATTGCTCCCACGACATGGTGCCGCGAGCACCAAGAAAAGGAGATTCTTGTGTCTGAGACCATTAACGGCAGCCTGAGCGTCTCGAACGACGTTATTGCCGATATTGCCGGTTATGCCGCGATGACGTGCTATGGCGTTGTCGGTATGGCTGAGCAGCTCCAGGGCGCCGAGAGCGTGCGCCTGCTTGCCGGTCAGCGCCTCCGCAAGGGCGTGCTTGTCTCCGCCGACGAGAACGGCCTTACGGTCGATCTTCACGTCGTGCTCGAGAACGGCGTCAACATGAAGTCCGTCTGCCACAATCTTTCGAGTTCCGTTGCCTTCACTCTGCAGGAGGTCGCCCAGATCGATCCCGCTAGCCTTAAGATCGGCATCCACATCGACGCGCTCAAGAGCCGTCTGAACTAGCATCCGAAAACGGAGATTCAAATACCCATGATTGCAAAGACCATTCGCACCTGTTTTCCGATCGCTGCGGCTGCCGTTTCCGACAAGGCCGAGGAGATCAACAAGCTCAACGTCTTCCCCGTACCCGATGGCGATACCGGCACCAACATGTCGCTCACGCTCGCCTCGGTGACCAAGGAGCTCTCTGTCCTTCCCGCCGATGCCGATATGGAGGCCATCGCCGGTGCCATCACCCACGGCTCTCTCATGGGCGCTCGCGGTAACTCCGGCGTTATTACCTCGCAGATTCTTCGCGGCGTGGCCGAGGGCCTTGTCTCTGCCGACGAGCCTATTACGTCCGCCAATATTGCCTTCGCCTTCCGTCGTGCCGTCAAGGTCGCCTTCCAGGCCGTCCGCAAGCCCATCGAGGGCACGATCCTCACGGTCCTGCGCGATGTCTCGACCAAGGCCGATGAGTGCGAGAAGAAGAAGTTCTCGGCCGAGGATGCGCTCGATGCTATCGTCGTCGAGGCGTACCAGTCCGTTGCTCGCACGCCCGACCTGCTGCCCGTTCTGAAGGAGAACGGCGTGGTCGACTCCGGCGCCTTTGGCTTTGCCATCTTCCTGGAGAACTTTGTTGCCGCCGCGCTTGGCCGCAGCACCGTTGTCGAGGATTTCTCCGCCACGTTTGATTCCGCTG
>CABRFW010000326.1 GCA_902470265.1 uncultured Collinsella sp. | reverse complement strand
GTCGAAGAACTCAAAGCAGCCTGCGGCCTGTAATTAAGAACCTCCAAGGTTTCAACGACATAAGCGCTTTAAAAAGAAGTACCGCCCCCAACCGGTACTTCTTTTTTATTTAATCGGTAGCGAAGATGAGTCGACATGGAGCACAGAATAGGTCTCCAGCTGATGGATTTTGCAGCATGAGCGCCTCTACCATGTATCCTAAGTTCCGAGGGCTTTAGTATTTGGTCGATCGCGAGTTCCGCACGAGCCGGAGGCCACTTAATGTGGCCTCCGTGCGAGCAGGACTGTCCGAGCAGGCGACCAAATACCAAAGCCCTCGGAACGGCGGGACAGAGTATGCCCCGCCCCTCGGGACGACAGGACAGAACAGGAGCGTATATGGCAGGCAAGCCGCAAACACTAGCTACGACCTCGGCATTCGAGATCTTGGGCCCCGTCATGGTCGGCCCCAGCTCATCGCACACCGCCGGCGCCCTGCGGTGCGCCCAAGTTGCCGCCAGCCTGCTGGAAGGCCGCATCACCAAAGTCACCTTTGGCCTGTGGAACTCCTTCGCCCACACCTACCGCGGCCACGGCACCGACCGTGCGCTCGTCGCGGGCATCCTGGGCCTCGACACCGATGACGAGAACATCAAGCAAGCCTTCGACCTCGCACGCGAGCAGGGCCTCGAATATCACTTTGGCATCAAGGGCGACGACGCCTCCATCCACCCCAACACCGTCGACATCGAAATGGTCGATGACACGGGCGCCACGGCACAGGTCCGCGGTGAGAGCCTGGGCGGCGGCAAGATGCGCATCAGCCGCATTAACGGCGTCGGCGTCGACATCTCGGGTATGTACTCAACTCTATTCGTGGCGCACAAGGACGTCCCCGGTGTACTCGCCGCGCTCACCAACCTGCTCGCCTACGCACACGTGAACATCGCCTTCTGCCGCACCTACCGCACCGAAGTGGGCGGCCAGGCTTACTCCGTCTTTGAGACCGACGGTGCGCCCGACGACACCGTCGTCCCCATGCTCCGCAAGCTCGACAATGTCGATTACGCAACGTTTATCGAGCTCCCCGGTTCTGCCTCGTCGCTCTCCCCCGGCGTCTCGGCAAAGGAGATCTTCGACGACGGCGAGCAGCTGCTCGATGCGTGCGAGGAACTGGGGCTCAGCATCGGCGCCGTCATGGCCGTTCGTGAGGCGCGTCTGACCGGCGAGGCCCACGCCGTCGCCGCCATGCGTCGCGTGCTCGACGTCATGCGCGAGGAGACCACGGCCCCCCTCGCCAATCCGCAGCGCTCGCTCGGTGGGCTCATCGGCGGCGAGGCCAAGCTCGTCGAAGCCACCGGCCGCAACGATTTGAGTGCAAGCCTGATGGGTGCTGTCCAGACCGACGCCGTGGCTCGCGCCATGGCCGTGCTCGAGCGCTCCGCCACGATGGGCGTGATCGTCGCCGCCCCCACGGCCGGCTCCGCGGGTGTTGTGCCCGGCTGCGTGCTGGCGCTCGCCGATCGCCTGCAGCTCGACGACGAGCAGGTCATGGACGCGCTATACTGCGCAGCCGCCATCGGCCTCAACCTCACCACAAGCGCCTGCGTTGCCGGCGCCGAGGGCGGCTGCCAAGCCGAGGTCGGAAGCGCCGCCGCCATGGCAGCCGCCGCGCTGGTACAG
>CABRFW010000325.1 GCA_902470265.1 uncultured Collinsella sp. | reverse complement strand
GCTCCCGCCGGCAGGTTCCAAACGGGATAGCCCCATGCGCGCAGCAGCTCGCGCTCTTCATCCTTGGTAAAGCCGACTTCCATAAGAGGGGAGCGTACGCCGAGCTCTTCTGCCGCGCGCATGCCAGGGCGGTAGTCACCGCGATCGCTTGCATTGCTGCCATCGATGACGGTGGGAAAGCCGAGCGACTTGGCGTGGTTGACGATGGCGGTAAAGCCGGCGTGCTTGCAGTGGTAGCAGCGATTGGCATCGTTGCAGGCTACTTGGGGGAGCTGCAACTGATCGACCGAAAGATTGAGCACGGGGAGCTTAAAATGCGGCCCCTCATTGGCTTGCCCGTCAACGGACCGCTCAAACGAAGCTTGTTCAGGCGTGCCGATGAGCGGCGTGGTGAGATGAACGAGAAGCGTGCTGGCAGGCATGATGTGGGCGCAGACCGCGGCTAAAAAGCTGCTGTCGACGCCGCCGGAAAAGCCGATGGCGACGCGTCCGTATGCCAAAAGCAGCTGTTCGAGCGCTGCGAGTTTGTCCTGAAGCTCCTCTGCAGGTGCGGTAGTGTCTGAAAGCATGAAACGTTCCTTACCAATATGTGCTCGGTCGAAAACTATAATCCTATCGGGCTGCTTGTCATAAGACTTCTATTTATATAATGAAGGCACAATATGCTATATACGTTATATACAAGTTTGTAAAGTGCGGTAGAGTAGCAGTAACGCAATCCGGTGAGGGGACCGATATGATCAAGGCTGTAATTTTTGACATGGACGGAACGCTGGTCGATACCGAGCGTTTGGGGATTAAGGCCTGGAAGGCGGGCGCTGCCGAGCTGGGGGTCGCGATTGATGAAGCGCTGATCCATCAGTTTATCGGCCGCACGCTGCCCGATGTCATGGACATCCTCGATAAGCATTACGGCAGCCACGAAACCACCGAGGCGGTCTATGCCCGCCACAAGGAGATTCGCGATGAGATGGTCAAGACCGAACTGGAGCTTAAGGCCGGCGCCGCCGAGTGCATAGACGAGCTGCTGGCTGCGGGCTATCACGTGGGCCTTGCGACGTCGTCGCGCCATGTCACGGCCGAGCGCAACCTTAAGATGGTCGGCCTCTTTGACAAGTTTGAAACGGTGACCTGTGGCGAGGACGTCGTGCACGGCAAGCCCGACCCCGAGATGTATCTGCTTGCCTGCGAGCGCGCGGGCTTTGCCCCCGAGGAGTGCGCCGTGGTCGAGGATTCGCGCAACGGCTGCGTCTCGGGTATCACGGCCGGCTGCCATGTCTTTGCTGTGCCCGATATCGTGCCGCTGCCGCAGGACGTGGTGGATGGCTGCGAGGTCGTGCTCGACACGTTGTTCGATCTGGCGGCGGCGGTCAAGGCCGCACGCTAGACAATTGCGGCGTTGAAGCGAGCGATTGCCCACGTTTGCGTTTAAGCAAAAGAGGTCCGGCAATGGTCGGGCCTCTTTTGCTTAGGCGGAGTTTTGGCATACTGGCCGACGTGCTATAGATACGCGCCCAGGTTGATGGCGGTGGCGTCGGTCTGGGTGTTTGCCTGGGTGCTGGCGCGCTCCAGTAGGAACGGCCGCACGAGTTCTTGGCGGTTGATATCCTCGGCGGCCGTGACTGCGGTGACGGTGCGCGCTGCAGAGCCGACGCGGATATGCTTGG
>CABRFW010000324.1 GCA_902470265.1 uncultured Collinsella sp. | reverse complement strand
GGCGGTGTGCATCATGATGGGCTTTTTTACCGCGGTGGGCGGTGGCATGCTGCGCGACAGTTTTATGGGCGTGGTACCGGGCATTTTCCAGCGCACCAACTTCTATGCCATCGCAGCCATCGCCGGCTCGGCGAGCTACGTATGCCTTGTCATGAGCGGCGTCGTCAGCAACATCACCGCGTTGATCGTATGCGTTGCGATAACCATGGGGCTGCGCTGGCTGTCGCTGCGTTTTGACATCAAAAGCCCCACCGAGGAAGACATCGCACGCTTTTTGCACCGCAAAAAGTAGATTGCGCGGCCTCATCCTTCGAAATGCAACCGAGAGGTTCTTTTAGAGCGCCCATGCGTTGGGTACCCTGTTAGGTGCATATCGAGCATCTGACGAAGGATTCACTATGCCCTGCAATCAATTCCCGTCGACCCAGCACCGTAAAGCGTGGGGTCGCATCACCATCCTATTCGCACTCATCGCGTTGGCGCTCACCGCACTTCCCACGGCGTCGTTCGCCGGCACAGACACCGCAGGAAACGTACTTGCGACCGACAATGACGTCAATCCGTCCGGCGTCGAGGGTGACCTGTACTGGGCCGGTCAGGCCCTCAACCTGGACGACACCTCCATCGACCGCGATATCATCGCCGCGGGCGATACCCTCTCGATCCGCGACTGCACGGTGGGCGGCGCCGTCCGTCTGGCAGCACGCACAATCGACATTGCCAAGACCACGGTTAATGGCAGCGTAACGGTGGCTGGCCAGCATGTCGTGCTCAACACCGGCAGCACCGCCAACTGTTTTTACGCGATGGGCGAGACGGTTGCCCTGCGAGGCTCCACCAAGTCGGCAGCGCTTGCGGGCGACACGGTGACCATCGATGGCACCGTCGATGGCGATGTTGAGGTTTGGGCCGACAAGCTCATTCTGGGCAAGAACGCCCGCATCACCGGCACCGTGAACGCTCACGTCTCCGAGGACCCCGAGCGTGCCGCGGGAGCCGAGGTCGGCGCGCTTAAGATCGACCTTACCGAGAACGAAGATACTTCCACCGTTAACGATGTCATCGGCGGCATCGTTGCCGCGGCGCTCTCGACCTGCTTTGTCGCCCTGTTGCTCGAGCTCGTCTTTCCACGTGCGACCGCCAGTGCCGCCGGCATGCTCCACCAGCGTCCCACGCCCCTGTGGGTGAGCGGTCTTCTGGGCACAATTGCTATCGTCCCTGCCGTCCTGTTGCTGATTATCTCTATCGCTGGCCTGTCGCTTGCCGGAACCCTCTTGTGCGCCGCGATCGGCGTCGCGCTGGTCTCCACCGCTTTTGCGGGGTGCGCAATCGCCCGCATAGTCGGACACAACCAGAACCGCTACACCATGGCAGCCGTGGGTGGCATCGCCGCGGGCGCGCTTACGGCAATCCCCCTCGTAGGCGACTTCATCAGCGGCATAGCCTTCGTCTTTACGCTCGGTTACATCATCCAAATCATCTGGCGCAACGCCCGCCTCAAGCCGCAGCAGGCCGCCAACACTCCGGGTCTTCCCTCCGCCTAGCCGTCAACCCCACAAAGGGAACAGGCACCTTCGTGGGGGCACAGACCAACTCAATCCCCATGCACCAAAAAGGGCGCCGACCATTGCGGTCGACGCCCTTTCTTGTTAGTCGCTATAAAGCCCAGCGCTTATTT
>CABRFW010000323.1 GCA_902470265.1 uncultured Collinsella sp. | reverse complement strand
CGCTCTGGGTGATGTAGGCAGCCTCGGCAACCATGTCATCGACATTGGCCTTGGCCTGCTCGACCATGTCCTGGTAGCAGTTCTTGACGCGCATACCGCACGCGATGCCCTGCACGCAGGCATTCTTGACCGGAGCGCTGGTGAGCAGCTTGATGCCGGCCGTGCCAAGCAGAAAACCGCCACCGACAAGCAGGGTATTGAACGTCGACTTCTTCATGTTGCTTCTCCCTTTTGCCGCATTGGACGCGGCACGGTGCTTCAGCACCCGAGTAAACAAGTTTGCTCGAGCACACTTTTGGAAAATAGTTTAGTTTATCTAACTATCAAGTTCAACAAAGGTTAACTTTTTGGAAACTATGAGGGTGAACTCAATGTGACAAAGGGACTGTCCCTTTGTCACATTCCTACAGCTGCCAGTCCGCCGCCTCCTTTTGCAGCGCAACCATGCGGGCGAATTCTCCACCTGCCGCCTTGAGCTGCGCCGGGGTGCCCTGTTCGACAACCACGCCATCCTTGAGCACGACGATCTTGTCGGCATTTTCCACCGTACGCATACGGTGGGCAATAACGATAACCGTCTTACCTGCAAGCAGACGGGAGAGTGCCTGCTGTACCACGGTCTCGTTCTCCACATCCAAGCTCGCCGTCGCCTCGTCCAACAGCACGATGGGCGCATCTTTGAGCAGCGCGCGAGCGATGGAGATGCGCTGGCGCTCGCCACCGGAGAGTTTGGAGCCGTTCTCGCCGATCATGGTGTCGTAGCCCTGCGGCATGCGGCTCACAAACTCGTCGCAGTTGGCAGCACGTGCGGCCGCAAGCACTTCCTCATCGGTGGCATCACGACGCCCGAGGCGGATGTTTCCCATCACTGTGTCGTCAAAGAGCAGCACGTCTTGAAACACAATGGCGTAATCACGCAGCATTACCTCGGGATCGACGCTCGCAACATCCACGCCACCCACGGTGACCGTGCCTTCGGTGGCATCCCAAAAGCGCGCGGCCAGGCGGCTCACCGTAGACTTACCGGAACCCGAAGGACCGACCAGTGCCGTAACTTCGCCTTCCTTGGCGGTAAAGCTCACATCGGTAAGAACTTTCTCGCCGGCGCGGCCGTCCTCGCCCGCACCATAGCCAAATGCCACGTGATCGAACACCACATCGTGGCCCACGGGCTCAAATTTCTCGCTGCCTCGCGCCACAGGCTCTTCCATGATGGAACGCATGCGCTTGGCAGACGACTCGGCGGCAAACAGCTCGGACATTAACATTAACGCCTGGTCAAAGGGCGCATAGATACGGCTCACCATAAGCAGGAAGGCAAACATCACCAAAAAGTCGACCTGCCCGGAGGCGACCATCGCGGCACCCGTGACCAGCGTGGTGGCAATGCCCAGACGCAGGATGGCAAAGGCGGAGTTGACCAAAAGCCCGTTAGCGAGCTCGCCCTTGGTGGTCTCGCGCTCCTCGGCATCGATCACGGCGTTGAGTCCCTCAAGATAATGGGCCTCCTGGTTGGTGGCGCGGATCTCGCGAACGCAGTCGAGCGTCTCTTGAATCGCCTCGGTAACCTTGACCTTCTCGGCGCGCACGCGATCGAACACCGGAGTCATGGGGCCGCGCGTTAGATACAGCACGGCAAAGGCCACGGGAACGCTCCAAAACGCCGCAATCGCCAGCT
>CABRFW010000322.1 GCA_902470265.1 uncultured Collinsella sp. | reverse complement strand
GACCGACCTCGGTCATGTCGCGGCCGCACATCACATACAGGTGAGCCAGACGGTCGCCCTTGCGCGTGCGCGCGTTGACCAGCTCAAGACCCGGCTCAAGCGTACCCGTCAGCACCTTGATAAAGCTGATGCGACCCTGCTGCGGATCGGCCAGGGTCTTAAACACAAAGGCCACCGGGCGGTCATCGTCACTCGAGATTTTGAGCGAATCACCGTCGATGAGCGGCATCTCGCCGTAGTCCGTCGGCGCCGGGAAGTACGTGGCGATGTCGTCCATCAGCGAGTTGACGCCCTGCTCCTTAATGCAATCGCCCGCAAAGACCGGCACAAAGATGCGCTCGGCGATCGCCTTGGACAACAGGCCCTCGAGCTCCTCCTGCGTCAGCGTCTCTTCGCCTTCCAGGTACTTCATCATCAGCTCATCGTCGGCCTCGGCCACCAGCTCGCACAGATGGTCGTGGGCTTCCTCGGCCTGGGCACGATACTCCTCGGGAATCTCCGACTCAACGGCTTCGGTGCCGTTGCAGTGACGCGCCTTCATACGCACCAGGTCAATAATGCCGTCAAGGTCCTCGCCCTCGCCCCAGGGGAGGGTCACGGCACCCAAACGCGTACCAAAACGTTCCTGCAGCAGGCCCATCGTGGTCGTAAAGCTGGCCTCGGGACGCGACAGGCGGTTTACGAACACCGCGCGCGCCAGGCGCAGGTCCTCGGCGGCGTACCAAAGCTTAACCGTCGTCGGCTGCGGGCCGGCCTCGGCGTCGACCACGAACAGCGCCGTCTCGCAGACGCTCATCGCGGCAAAGGCGTCGCCGATAAAATCGGGGTAGCACGGGGCATCAAGCACGTTGATGCGGGCGCCCTTCCAATCGATCGGCGCGATGGTCGTCGAGATAGAAAATGAACGCTTGACCTCTTCGGGGTCATAGTCGAGCGTGGGCTTGGTGCCGTCGTGGCCGCCCAGGCGGGCGGTCTTACCGGAAAGGTGGAGCATGGCCTCGGCGAGTGAAGTCTTGCCCACCCCGCCTTGGCCTACGAGCACCACGTTCCTTACGTTGCCGGTCTTGGGAGCACCCATGATGACCTCCTTGCAGGGCCGCGCGCAATGCGCGACGCCAACGGGGAGAGTTCGCGGTCGGTGCCATCCCGGGAGCAGCATGGTCGGCAGCCGAGCCGACTCACCCTCCAAATGTCCTATGCCACCACCCTACCCTCACGGGCGACCATCCATGCACACCTTTCGGCGCACGTATGAATACAGGCGGCGAGAGGAAGAGACGAGCTTATGAAGCGGTTATTGAACCCCGTCGACGCAAACAAAAAGCCACCACAGACCGTAAGACCTGCGGCGGCTTCGCCTCAATTAATAGTTGAGTAAATACCTGAGCCTATCCCTCGATACGGCTCAAGAACTCACGCGTGCGCTGCTCGCGCGGATGGTCGATAACCTGCTCGGCAGGACCCTCCTCGACAATGCGGCCGCCATCCATAAAGACCACGCGGTCGGCAACATCGCGCGCAAACTGCATTGCGTGGGTCACGATCACCATCGTCATATTCTGCGCCGCAAGGTCTTTAATGACACGCAGCACCTCGGCCGTTAGCTCGGGATCGAGCGCCGAGGTCGGCTCGTCAAAGAACAGGATCTCCGGGTCGAGCGCCAGGGCGCGGGCAATACTCACGC
>CABRFW010000321.1 GCA_902470265.1 uncultured Collinsella sp. | reverse complement strand
CGGTTGAGCGAAAGCTCGCGCAGGGCGCGCGTCATGGTGTCGCGATCGAGCTGCAACTGCTCGCCCACCTCGGGCAACGTCGGCGCATCGAGGCCAGCTTCGTCCAGCAAGGAAACGATCCGCTCGCAAGCCTCTCGCACCACGCGTGCCGCCGCGGCGGCCGAATGCGGATCGAATACCTCGGCGCCCTCGGCGGCGCACACGCCACGCGAGCGGCCCTCGGCAATCAGAGCCGCGGCAACGCCTTCATCAGCGGCAGGCCACGCAGCATGGGCAACGGCGCCGGGCGTAAAGCCCGTCTCCTTGGGAGCCGCCGCGTGCATGGCGGTCAGGGTCGCCGCCAGTGCATCCATCGCAGCGTCGAGCGCGGAAGAATCTGCATACAGCGAGCCATCCGCGCCAGCAAGCGCGCAAGCAGCGCCCTGCGCCACCAATCCGCGCAGTGCGGCGTCGACCTCGCCGGCACCAAGATCCAAAGCCTCGGCAACATCAGCCGTCGTAACCGGCAGCGTCTGCAGCGCCAGCCAAGCGCCCACACCGCCCGCGATATCGCCGGACTCGATCGCCGCATACAGCGCACGCTCCCCTTCGGCAAGCTCGCGCGAGCGACGGCAGCGCGAAAGCAGCACGCGCCCGCCGCCAATAAGCATCACGGGCGAATAGGACAGCACCACGGCATGGTCCCCGGCGCGCAGCGGCAGCGAGTTTTCCAAGCGCACCTGAACGATACGGGTTTCACCCACTGCCATGGGGGCCTCACCCTCCATGAACATGATGCGACCGACGACCTCGGCCGTACCCGCCATCACGTGCACACGCGCACCCGACTCGAGCACACGCGGCTTGGCTCCCTCGCGACCCAAATACGTAAACGTCATCATAAAGCGCATCGTCTGGCCAAAGCGGCCCGCCACGCCGAGCATCTCACCGCGATCGAGCGCGGCGACGGCATCGCCCACCAAGTTGAGCGCCACGCGTTGCCCAGGCAGCGCGCGCGGCGTATCGCCATGCACCTGAATCCCGCGCACGCGACAGACCGTACGCGACGGCAGCGCGACGAGCTCATCGCCCACCGCGACGGGCGCATCGTGCAACGTTCCCGTCACCACGGTACCGGCGCCCTTGATCGTAAAGCAGCGGTCGATAGGCAGACGCGGTGCGGCATCGGTGAGCTCGGCACGGGCACGGCAGGCACCCCAGCAAGCGGCAACCTGCTCGTCGAGCGCAGCCAGCAGCTCATCGATCCCCGCGCCGGTCTTGGACGACACCGGCACCATCGGCGCACCGGCAAACACGGTATCCGAAAGAAAATCGTCCACGTCGAGCTCGGCCAGCTCAATCATTTCGCTATCGGCCAGGTCGCACATCGTCAGCGCGACCACCATGTGCGTGACGCCCAGCAGCTCCAGCACATGCACGTGCTCGCGGGTCTGCGGCATCACGCCCTCGACGGCCGAAACCACCAGCACGGCCACGTCGATACCCGTGGCACCCTGCACCATGGCGCGCAAGTAATGCGCGTGGCCCGGCACGTCGACCAGGCCGACGATCTTGCCACTCGGCAGCGCCAGCTCGCCAAAGCCCAGCTCCACGGTCATACCGCGACGGCGCTCAACCTCCAGACGGTCGGGATTCTTACCGGTCAGCGCCTCGATCAGTGCCGACTTACCGTGGTCGACGTGGCCCGCCGTGC
>CABRFW010000320.1 GCA_902470265.1 uncultured Collinsella sp. | reverse complement strand
TATGCCTTGGGTCCCAGCTTGGGGACCTTCTTGAGCTGGCGGCGATCGGTAAAGGCGCCGTTTTCCTCGCGGTAAGCCACGATGTTTTTGGCCACGCTCGGCGTGATGCCCGATACGTATCCCAGCAGGCTCGCGCTCGCGGTGTTCACGTCGACGCCCACGCGGTTGACGACGTCCTCCACCACGTGGCCCAGGGTGCGCGAAAGCTCGGCCTGGTCAAGGTCGTGCTGGTACTGGCCAACGCCGATGGACTGGGGCGGAATCTTGACGAGCTCTGCCAGCGGGTCTTGCAGGCGGCGGCCCAGGCTCATGGCGCCACGCACGGTGACGTCCAGGTCGGGGTATTCCTGGCTGGCGAGCTCGGAGGCGGAGTACACCGATGCGCCGGCCTCGTTGACGATGGTGTAGCGCAGGCTGGGCGCCTGCTCGGAGATGAACTCCGAGACGACTTCCTCGGTCTCGCGGCTGGCGGTGCCGTTGCCGATGACGATGGTGTTGACGCCGTCCTTTTTGACGAGGCGGGCGAGCTCGCGCTTGGTGCCGGCGACGTCGTGGCGCGGCTTGGTGGGGTAGACCACGCCGTGGTCGAGCAGCTTGCCGGTCTCGTCCATGACGGCGACCTTGCAGCCGGTACGGTAGCCCGGATCGAGCGCGAGCACGCGGGCGCCGCGCACGGGGCGTGCCGAGAGCAGGCCCTCGAGATTCTTGGCAAAGACATTAATGGCCTCGGTCTGGGCGCGAACGGTGAGCTTGGCGCGGGCCTCGCGCTCCAGCGAGGGGGCCATGAGGCGCTTGTAGCCGTCAGCGATGGCGGCGTCAAAGACGGGCGCGAAGACGCCCTGGCGTCGGGGCCAACGGCTGCCGAGGCGCGCCGTGGCGGCAGTGCCGTCGACGTTCACGCGCACGCGGAGTTTGCCCTCGCGCTCACCGCGGTCGATAGCCAGCACGCGGTGGTTGGGTATACGGCGCAGCGGCTCATCATAGTTGTAGTAGGGCTCGTAGGGGGTCTTCTCGGTGGGGTCGGTGGCCTCGACGACGATGTCGGCGGTGTTTTGCGTAAAGGCGCGCAGGTCGGCGACGTTCTCGGGGTCTTCGGCCACCGTCTCGGCCACGATGTCCGCCGCGCCGGCGAGCGCCTTCTCGGGCGTGTCGAAGCCGGCTTCCTCGTTGACGTAGGCCGCGGCGGTGTCGAGCGCGCTGCCCTTGGCCGAGGCCTGCATGATGATCATGTTGGCAAGCGGCTCCAGGCCTGCCTCGCGGGCCTTCTGTGCGCGGGTCATGCGCTTTTTGCGGTAGGGCTTGTAGAGGTCCTCGACACGCTGGAGCTGCGCGGCCTCGCGAATTTGCTGTTCGAGCTCGGGCGTAAGTTTGCCCTGGGCGTCGATGAGCAGAATGACGTCCTCTTTGCGCTGTTCAAGATTGCGCAGGTAGGACAGGCGCTCGTCGAGTGCGCGCAGGGCGACGTCGTCCATTCCGCCTGTGGCCTCCTTGCGGTAGCGCGAGATAAAGGGGATGGTGTTGCCCTCGTCGATGAGCTTGACGGCTGCCTCGACGTTGGCGGCCTTAAGGTTGAGCTCGCGGGCGAGCTGGGCGATAAGATCCATGGGACTCCTTGCGTTTAAGGTGCGTTTGCGGCACAGAGCTACCAAGGATACCACCCGTCCCAAAAGACTGTTTTGGGGCCGCGCCATGAAAACGGCCTATCTACTACGTTT
>CABRFW010000319.1 GCA_902470265.1 uncultured Collinsella sp. | reverse complement strand
GTTGAGGAGCATCTCGACCTGGTTGTTGATCTCGGACTCGGTGACCTCCGCGGGGGGCATCTCGATCTCGACGGCGTCGAAGGAGGAGAGCTCAGCAGCAGGACGCAGGGAGAACTCGACGGTGTAGGTGTAGTCCTCGTGATCCTTGGCGAGGTCGAGCTCCTTGTAGTCACCGCTCTTGGTGGGGACGATGTCCAGCTCGTTGAGGACGACGGGCTCGTTGGCGGCGATCAGGTCGTTGGTGGCCTGAGCGAGGGTAGCCTCGGCGCCAAGAGCGGAGTCGATGACCGGACGGGGGGCCTTGCCGGCACGGAAGCCCGGGAAGCGGTACTTCTTGGCGGTATCCTTGTAGGCCTTCTTGATCGCGGCGTCGACGTCGGCGGCCGGGATGGTGACCGTAGCGGTGAGCTTGGCGTCCTTGACGTCAGAAGCGGTGATGTTCAACACGTTCCTCCTCATACTGCCCAGCTTATCTGAGGTGCTGGTACCTTTATGCAACAAAGTGTCGCGACGGCGTGAGCCGACGCAGGTGCGATGGTGCGGGCGAAAGGACTCGAACCTTCACGGGAATCCCACCAGAACCTAAATCTGGCGCGTCTACCAATTCCGCCACGCCCGCATGAGCGCACAGACTAGGAATGATAGCAGATACGAACGGCAAGCGCACGCACACCTTTTACAGGCTCACGACCTCACCACGAGTGCGAAAGGCGGGGCGAGTTGCCCCGCCCCGCCCATTACGAGTTGTTCGCCGACCCGCTACTCCCCCAGCAGTGCTTTCTCCGGCGTAATCGGCAGCGAGCGGACCTGGTGGCCGGTGGCGTGTGCGACGGCCGAGGCCACGGCGGCGAGCGGCGTGTTGATGACGACCTCGCCGATCGACTTGGCACCAAACGGACCCGTCGGCTCGAAGCTCGGCTCAAAGGCCACGCGAATGCTGCCGATATCCAGGCGCGTGGGCAGCTTGTAGCTCATAAAGTTGCCGGTGCGCAAGCGGCCGCGGTCATCGTGCTCGACGATCTCGTAGAGCGCGTGGCCAATGCCCTGGGCAATGCCGCCCTCGGCCTGGACGCGCGCGAGCGCCTCGTTGATCACGGTGCCGCAGTCAACGGCAGCGGCGTAATCCACCACGGTCACCTTGCCGGTGGCCTTGTCGACCTCGACCTCGGCAATGCCGGCCATAAACGGCGGGGGCGAAACGGGCAGGCAGGCGGAGGCATGCGAGGTGAGCGCGTCGCCGCCCGCGATGTTCTTGACACACAGGTTGGCAAAGTCGCGCAGCGTAAGGTAGCGGTTCTGCTCGCGCGCAGCACGCTCGTCGGACAGGCGCACGTACTGGCCATCGAAGACCACGTCGGCGGCGTCCACATCCCACATCCGGGCAGCCTTGGCGCAGATCTTCTCGCGCAGCTCGGTCGCGGCATTCTTGGCGGCAAGGCCCGTCACGTACGTGCCCGAGCTCGCGTACGAGCCGGCATCGAACGGCGATACGTCGGTGTCCACGCCGCGCACAACGATCAGCGAGCTCTCCACGCCCAGCTCCTCGGCGGCAATCTGCGCCAGGATTGTATCGACGCCCATGCCGTTATCGGTGGCGCCGGTGCCGATGGTAATAAAGCCGTCCTCTTCCAGGCGCATGTCGATGCCGGCGATGTCCACGTTGGAGATGCCCGAGCCCTGCATGGTGAGCGCGCAGCCCAGAGCACGCACGCGGTCGCCCA
>CABRFW010000318.1 GCA_902470265.1 uncultured Collinsella sp. | reverse complement strand
TCGCCGCCGTAACCGGAGAGCCGCTGCCCCACCTGCTCGAAATGCCCGAGCACTATTGCCAGAGCTGCGGCATGATACTCACGCCCGACGACTGCGGCACCGATGCTGCGGGCACAGCGACCGATCATTACTGCAAGTGGTGCTACGACCACGGCCAGTACACCTACGACACCACCATGGAGGCAATGATCGAGGACTGTGCCCCGCGGCTGGCGCAAAACACCGGCATGTCGCTCGACGAAGCCGTCTCGCTCATGGGCGCCGTCCTGCCGCAACTGGAACGCTGGCGCGCCGTGCAGGAAAACGAGGAGCGCTACGGCGCCGAAACGCGGGCGCGCTATGGCGATGAGGCTATCGATGCAGCAAACGAAACGTTACTGGACATGGATCCTCAGGCATGGAACGACATGAAGGAACTTGAACGCGCTGTTCTGGGCCAGCTTTCGATTGCCATAGGCGACGGCGATGCGGATGGAAGCGAGGCTCGCAAGCTTGTCGCGATGCACCGTCGATGGATTGGCCTTAATTGGGGACACGAGCCCAAAGACGAAGCGTACCTGGGCCTCGCCCACGGTTATCTTGCCGACCAGCGCTTTATCGACTACTACGACAAGGCCTGCGGCACCGGAGCCACGGCGTTTCTGGTCCAGGCCATCGAGTCGTCGTTGGCGTGCGCATAGACCGCGGTGGCTTTGGGTATTTCAATCGAAACCTCAAACCGATTGGAGACCCTATGGCTACTAATCACGAGCTCGTGCTCTACGTTATGACCGGCTGCCCGTATTGCATAAAGGTCAAGCGTTTCCTTGCCGATAACGGCGTGACCATTCCCGAGCGCAATATCTCGACCGATTCCGATGCCGAACAGACACTTATCGCCGTCGGCGGAAAACGCCAGGTTCCCTGCCTGTTCATCGACGGCAAACCACTCTACGAATCGAGCGACATCATCGCGTGGGCACAGGAGAACCTGCTCTAGTGCAACACAGCCATTGGGGACGTTCTTAAATGACTAGTCGTTAAAGAACGTCCCCAACGACCAACTAGCCGTGGAAGCGGGCTATGGGTGCGAGTGGCTGCTCGCGAAAGACGCGCTCGACGGCGGCGCGGTATTCGTCAACCTTTTTGGTCTTACGTACGAGCTTGTGAACGGTAGCGGGGTCAGCGAAGGCGCATTTGGCGTAGAACCACCACTCCTTCATGCGAAAGACCGCGTTGCCGCCAATCTCTTCTGCATATGCCGCAAACAGCGTGTCGTGGAAGCGCTGCAGCTCAGCAGCCGTTGCAGCAGGGCCGCCCTTGACCATGCGAGCCAGCGCGGGGTTCGCAAGCAAGCCACGCCCCAGCATCACATGGCGTGTACCGGGATAGGCCTCCACCAGCGCGTCCACGTCCTCAAGATCAAAGATGTCGCCGTTGTATGCCACCGGGAACGGCGCGCGCTCCAGCGTCTCGCCGTAAAACGCTTTGCGCGGCGAGCCCGTGTAACGATCCTTTTGCACGCGCGGATGCACGATTAGCTCTGCCAGCGGCATGCGACAGTACAGGTCAAGCACGCGCTCGTATTCGTCGTCACTCTCCAGCCCCAGCCTGGTTTTTACCGACACCGGCAACGGCGAACGTTCGCACACATCGCTCAAGAACACTTCGAGCTCGTCCAAGTGGCGCAAAAAGCCCGAGCCCTTGCCCTTGGCGACAACCGTCCCCGAGGGGCAACCCAAGTTGAGA
>CABRFW010000317.1 GCA_902470265.1 uncultured Collinsella sp. | reverse complement strand
ATGATCGTCGGTCTTTTGCTCAATACCTTCTGCCCGCAGGTCTTTGAGGTCGGCGGCTTCTTTACGGCTGCCTGCCGCGGCGGCTCCAACACCATCGTTGCCGCGATCTTGCTGTTCGTGGGCGCCGGCATCAGCTTTAAGTCCACGCCGGGCGCCATCAAGACCGGCATCGTCGTGCTGATTCCTAAGCTTGTAGTGGCAGCCGCGCTGGGTCTGGGCGTCGCGTACTTCTTTAACGATAACTTCCTGGGCCTGAGCTCCGTGTCTATCATCGGCGGCATAACGTTTTGCAACATGGCGCTCTATACGGGCATCATGGGCGAGTTCGGCGATGAGTCCGAGCAGGGCGCTGTCGGTATCCTGTTCTTTACGGCCGGCCCCGCCGTCACGATGATCATCCTTGGTGTTTCGGGTCTCGCCAACATCCCCGTCGGCACCATCATCGGATCCATCCTGCCGCTTGTTATCGGCATGGTCCTGGGCAACTTGTTCCCGTTTATCAAGAACCTGCTGGTTCCCGGCGCCAATCCCGCGATCGCTGTAATTGGTTTTCAGCTCGGTGCGTCCATGAGCCTTTCGAGCTTCATCGCCGGTGGCATTTCGGGCATCCTGCTGGGCCTCATCACGCTCTTTATCGTCGGTCCCATTACCTTTGCCTTCGAGCGCCTGTGTGGCGGCAATGGTAAGGCGGCTGTGGCATGTTCCACCATTGCCGGCACGGCCATGACCACGCCGGTCGCCCTCGCCGAGGTCGCTCCGCGCTATGCCGAGCTTGCGCCCACCGCGTATGCGCAGATCGCCACTGCCGTCATCATCACGGCAATCATGGCCCCGATTCTGACCGGCTGGGTCGATAAGAAGTTCTGCCAGAGCAAGGAAGACCTGTCGCCTGCCGGTGTCGAGGCCATCGAAGAGGCTGTCGCGACCGACATCGATGGCGAGTAGCAATCGATACCCATCAATGATTCCGGCGTGCAACTCGCGCCGTTTGAGCGCCCGAACGAGAGCTGTCTTGCAGTGACGTTCGGTCGCTCTGCTATTATTCCCCTTACCCCTGCGGAGTAGGGGGTGTTTGTTGCCCAGATTCGAATTGGGCGATTCTAGCCACTTGGATATTGAAGGGAGGGCGTCTAGTGGTAAAGGCACTCAAGATCGAGATATTCCTGCTATGCATGATTATTCTTATCGGACTTGCCGTACGAAGCCGTCGCTCCCTGTTCTCGAGCACCCAGCAGCTTTTGTTTAGCATGCTGGGCTACACGTCTGCTGCCTACATTTTCTTCGATATGATCTGGACGCTCTCGGACGGCGTGAGCACTCCTGTAGGCATCACGGCCAACTGGATTTCCAACGCGGTTTCGTTTTCGCTGTTCGCCATCGCGTGCCTCATTTGGTTTTTCTATTCCGAGACGATGCAGGGCTCACGGCTCCTGACCACGCCCTATAGGGTGGTACTTTTAACGTTGCCAACCGCATTGGTGGTCGTTCTGGCATTTACCAGCTACTGGACGCACGCTATGTTCTATATCGATGCGCGGGGCGTATATCGTCGCGGAGCGCTTTATATGATTCAGCCTATCGTTAGCTACTGCTACGTCATATATACGTCCTTGCATGCCTTTATTCAGGCTCGAAAAGTCGAAAGCCTGCAAAAGAAGGCCATTTATCGCACCCTCGCCTTTTTTGCGGTTCCCGCTCTGGTGGGCGGTACCTTTCAGATCGTATACTCGGTGCCTGGCCTTTGTGTCGGCA
>CABRFW010000316.1 GCA_902470265.1 uncultured Collinsella sp. | reverse complement strand
AACCTGCAACCCACTGATTACAAATCAGTTGCGCTACCGTTGCGCCACACTGGCACACTTGGCGCTTTCACGCGAAGCCAGTTAAGAATAAAGGAATTGCGGACGGGGCGCAACAGGCCGCACGGCGTTATACAAATATGCAAAATCCAGCAACAACGCATACCAGGCCCGTTCATTTCTGTCAGTGCGCCCTCAATCTTATAACCATTCGCCAGAACGAATAGTTTTAATTACAATTGCTATATATAAAACTATTCGTTCTGGCGAAGGGTTTCGCGATGCTTACTACCAAAGAAGCCGCCGAGCTGCTCGGCATCACTCCGCGCAGGGTGCAGGAGCTCATAAAAAACGGAGCACTTGAGGCCCGCAAGGCTTCTGGTGTATGGCTCATCGACAAAGACAGCGTCGACACGCGACTCCGCTCCGTGACCAAAACGGGGGGACGTCCCCGCCGCGGCCACGGTAAGAGCGAGATCGCATTCACCCTCATGAACCGCACGCACGAAGTGGCCCAGCTGGTCTACAGCACATCGCGAAAAGACTTTACCCACATCGGCGCCGACATCGATTACGCCCACGCCCCTATTGGAGTATTTGGCCCTAATAGCCCCATATCGCTCGACTCCTTCCGCATCTGGTGGCGCGGCCGCGGTATCCCGCTCGCACGCATTGGGCTAGCCTCCCTGCTTGCAGAAGCCGCAGTCGATGTTCCCGATGAACTCGTACAGCGAAATCTTGGCCTCTCCTTATCCGACCAGTATTGGATTAGGCCCCAAGACTCCGGCCTCGCGTGGGAAGATATCAATTTCTTCAATAACGCCTTTGATGACGTCTCACTGTCCATTGCGCCCTTTGCCCCAGAGGGAAAAGCGGCTGCCGCAAAGCCCGATAACACGTCGGACGGCAATCTTCAAAAGTACTGGACATGCGAAGGCGGGCGTCGAATTCTGCATAAGGCAGGAGCGCACCTGAACCAGGAACCTTATAACGAGCTGGTGGCGACCGCGCTCCACCGTCGCATCCTAAACGCCTGCGATTATGTGCCTTACTCGCTCGAGGGCACGGGCACTTCCGCCCTGAGCATATGCGATGTCTTCTTAACTGATGAAGAAGAGTATGTCCCTGCGTTCTATGTAAACCAGCACGCAAACGCAGATGAACGGCTAAGCGACTACGAGCGATATGTAGCAAACTGCGAGGAGCTCGGGGTGACAGGCGTCAAGGATGCCCTTGACCGCATGATCGTATGTGACGACATCATTGCCAACTACGATCGTCATTGGCGCAACTTCGGCCTCGTGCGAAACGTAAACACGCAAGCTTGCAGACCTGCCCCCATCTTCGATTCGGGCTCATCGCTCTGGTGCAACATATCACTAGAGGAGCTTAGGGCGGGAGAGCACAGTTTTACCAGCGCACAATTTCATTCAAGCCCCGCCAAACAAATGTTGCTCGTCGAGGACATGGGCTGGTTTGACGGCGACAAACTCGAAGGCTTCGTTGACGAGGCAATCGAGATTCTTTCCAGAAACGACGCGCTCACGGCAAGGCTGCCATATCTAAAAAAGGCGCTAACGTGGCGCCTCGAAAGAATGATCGACATCGCTGAATGGAGTTAGCGAGGCAGCATTGCCCCGCCAACTCCCCTACCTCCCGCGAAGGGCTTTGAGCTTGGCCAGAGCATCGGGGCTTAGACGGCTGCCCAGAGTCATCTTGATCTGCGGAGCTTCCTCTGCCTCGTGAACGTCGTTATC
>CABRFW010000315.1 GCA_902470265.1 uncultured Collinsella sp. | reverse complement strand
TCACCGTCGGCGAGCTGCACGGCGGCACCGCGCGCAACGTTATCGCCGGCACGGCCTACCTCGCCGGCACGGTGCGCACCTACGGCGATTCGACCCACGAGGAAATGCCGGAGCTTATGCGTCGCATCGTGGAGCATACCGCGGCCGCCTTGGGCGCCGAGGCAGAGCTCACCGACTACACCATCGCCAACTACAAGGTCGAAAACGACGCCGCCTCGAGCGAGCGCTGCCGTCAGGCTGTAATCAAGTGCCTGGGCCCCACCGGCCAAGGCCATTATCGCGGCACGCTTTCGGGCGAGGATTTTTCGGAGTACCTGCGTCGCGTACCGGGCGTGCTCGCCTTTGTAGGTACGCGCAACCCCAAGATTGGCGCCACGTACGCCCAACATTCCTGCTTCTACAAGATCGACGAGACCGTGCTGGCAAAGGGCTCCATGGTGGCCGCCCAGTATGCTATCGACTTTTTGGCCGAGCCCACGCAAGAGGAGCTCGACGGCCCCGCGATTACCGCGGTCGCCGAAACCAACCCCGATCTGGCCGCCAAGTTGCGCTCTGCCAAGGCGACGACCGCCGAGGCTCGCGACGCCATCCATGATGCCCGAACGGCTCGCCATGCCGCGATCAAGGGCATCCACGACGCACGCGCTGCTGCACGCCGCGAGGAGAAGCACGACGAGTAGTCGTCACACCCATCCATAACAGCCTGGCTAAAGCAGAGCGGGGGCGGACGTTTCGACACGTCCGCCCCCGCTCATTCTTCAAGCGCTATTTCTACTATTTCTACCCCGTCCCCAAATGGCAGACGGCATGGCTACTCGTCCTGAGGTTCCTCGTCGGAGCTTGGCTCGGACGCCGACTCAGGTGCAGGTGCCGGCTCAGGCTCAGGCTCAGGCTCAGGCTCAGGCGCAGGCTCGGGCTCAGATGCCGTCTCAGACTCGGGCGCAGGCTCGGGCTCGGTCGCGGGAGCGGGTGCAGGTGCCGGCGAAGCATCCGGAGCACCGTAACCCGAAGGAGCGGACTTCTTCTCGAAGGGCAACACAAAAGTCAGGACGTCGTCCTTATCCTCATCGGCCCACTCGCTTGCATAGCGTGCGGCCCAATAGCCAACGGCACGGTGCTTGAGCATCTTGCCAAAGACCGTAAGAAATACGGTGACGAAAGCGACCAGCACCAAGAACAGCGCGAGCGTGACGCCACCGCCGGTAACGATTGCCTCAATACCCGTAGGACGATAGTAGTAGCTATACATACCGACAGAGGCAATGGCGCCAAAGACGACCGTCAAGATCCATGTGACAACGTTGGCGACCAGGCCCGTCAAAAACTCGGGAAGGAACGAAGCGCAGAACAGTTTGGTCTTGTTGTGCTTAAAGGCCGCCCAGACCTTATCGAGCGAAAACGCGCTCTCGACACGACCGGTCACCGCAAAGTGCATCACGGCAATGTCGGCGAACATCTTAAAGAAGACCCCCAAGACCGCCGTGGCAATCATAGCCAGGACAAGCAGGCCAAGCGAGCCGAACAGCGCTGCCTCGAGTGCATAAGAGCCGTAATACGAATACGAGCCCGCGGCGCCAATTACCACGCCCTCCACCAGCGAAAGCACTACACCGATAACGGGAATGGCAGCGATAACCTCGAGCACGACCGAAATAACGCTCGAAAAGACTCCGAGACCAAACGACGTGGAACGCATCAGCGGACGATCCATGCCGTCATCGATCTTAAGCGACAGATCGCGACCCCACTCGATGCCAAAGCCGGAACCGC
>CABRFW010000314.1 GCA_902470265.1 uncultured Collinsella sp. | reverse complement strand
TGGACGAAGCGATGCCGTGCGCCACGATGTACTCGACAGCAGCATGGCGCTCGCGGTGCTCGAGCCCGCGCTCACGTGCCGCGTTGACCACGGCACGCGCCACCGGATGCGGGAAATGCTCCTCCAAGCAGGCGGAAAGGCGCAGAACCTCGTCCTCGCTCCAGCCATCGGTGGTGAGCACGCAGGCAAGACGCGGCTGTGCCTCGGTGAGCGTGCCGGTCTTATCAAACACAATGGTGTCGGCCTTGGCAAACGACTCAAAATACTTGGCGCCCTTGACCATGACGCCCATCTTGGCAGCATCGCTCATGGCAGTCATGACGGCGACGGAACCCGTGAGCTTGAGTGCGCACGAGTAGTCGACCATCAGCGCCGCCGAGGTCTTGATGAGGCTGCGGGTGGTAAGCGCAACCAGGCCCGCGAGCAGGAAGTTCCACGGGACGATCTTGTTGGCAAGGTCCTCCATATGCGACTGGCCCTCGGACTTGAGCGAGTCGGCCGTCTGCACGAGCGAGACGATTGAGCGCAGTTTGGTTTGCGCCGTATTGGCGCGCACACGCACCAAGATGCCGCCGTCTTCCACGACGGTACCGGCGAACACGTCGTCGCCCACGCTGCGCTCGACGGCCAGCGGCTCGCCGGTCAGGGTCGCCTGGTTGACCATAGCGCTCCCCTGCTCGACAACACCGTCGATGCAGATGGACATGCCGGTGCGCACGGCGACCAGATCGCCGGGCTCGAGCTCGGTGGCGGCAACGCTTACCTCGGTGTCGCCGACGACCTTTTGCGCCTTGTCGGGCACGTCGAGCAGCGAGTTGATGAGCTCGTTTTCGCTCATGGCGCGGGTGTAGTCCTCGAGCAGCTCGCCCACGTTGAGCAGGAACATCGTCTGGCCCGCGGTGTCGACATCACGTTTGACGAACGAAATGCCGATGGCCGAAGCGTCGAGCACGGGAACGGTCAGGCGCGGCTGCGCCAGCTCATGAAGGGCAGCGCGCAAAAATGCCATGTAACCGGCCACGACAAACACCGCACGCAGAGGCGTCGGCAAGAACCAGCGACGTGCGTAATGGGCACCGATAAGTGTGGCAAGATCCATAACGAGCTTGTGCTTGCGCGGCTCAAGCTGCATCACGTAACCCGTCTTTGCGTCGGCAATGGCCTGAGCGTCGAGCGCACCGACGGCGGCCAGTACGGCATCGCGGCGCGGCTCGTCGTATTCGAGCGCCATCTGGCCGATGCGGCCGTAGACGCGCACCTTGCGCACACCATCGATTTCGCCACTGAGCTTTAGAAGCGCATCGAGATCGCTCTCTGGCACAGGACCCGCCAACTGGAGGCGGGTCCTGCCGGGGATCTCGCTGATAATCGAGAATCTCATGGTTTGTGCCTGGGAGCGCTACTCGGCTGCGTTGCTCGCAGCGTCAGCCTCGCTCTGGGTGATGTAGGCAGCCTCGGCAACCATGTCGTCGACATAGGCCTTGGCCTGCTCGACCATGTCCTGGTAGCCGTTCTTGATGCGCATGCCGCACGCGATGCCCTGCACGCAGGCGTTCTTTACCGGAGCGCTGGTGAGCAGCTTGATGCCGGCCGTACCGAGCAGAAAACCGCCACCGACAAGCAGGGTGTTGAACGTGGACTTCTTCATGATGCCTCTCCCTTTTCCGCAACAACTGCGGCATGGTGCCTTAGCACCCGAGTTCATTAGTTTGCTCGAGCACGCTTTTGAAAATAGTTTAGTATAACTATTTGGTCAACAATGGCTAACTTTTTGGAAACTATGGGGATGAAATCAAAACCACCCC
>CABRFW010000313.1 GCA_902470265.1 uncultured Collinsella sp. | reverse complement strand
CGGGTGCCGTCATGCAGCTCGCTATCGAGCACCGCGGCATTACTACCGACATGATCCATCTCACGAGCAAGTCGGTCGAGATGCGCTTCGATATGCCGCTTGCCGAGCTCATCTTGGATTTCTTTGACCAGCTCAAGAGCCGAACCAAGGGCTATGCCTCGCTCGACTACGAGTTCAACGAGTATCGTCCCTCCGAGCTCGTGAAGCTCGATATCTTGCTTTCGGGCGACGAGGTGGACGCGCTGTCGTTTATCGTCCACAAGGACAAGGCCTACGGTCTTGCCCGCGGTCTATGCGACAAGCTCAAGGAAATCATTCCGCGTCAGCTGTTCGAGGTTCCCATCCAGGGTGCTATCGGCAACAAGATCATTGCCCGCTCCACCGTCAAGGCGCGTCGCAAGGACGTGCTTGCCAAGTGCTACGGCGGCGATATCTCGCGTAAGCGCAAACTGCTCGAGAAGCAGAAAGAGGGCAAGAAACGCATGAAGGCCATCGGTTCTGTCGAGGTTCCGCAGGAGGCCTTTATGGCGATCCTCAAGGTGGACGAGTAGGTCTATGGCGCTTTCCGAATATAGTCTGCGGCTGCTGGGCGCCTATGCCGAGCAGCCGTTCCTTATGGCTCCCATGGCGGGCGTGACCGACCCCGCCTACCGCATCATGTGCCGTCGCCGCGGTGCCAATCTCGCCTATAGCGAGATGGTGAGCGTGGCGGGCCTTGCCTATGCTAGCAACAAAACGTGGCGCCTGGTGCTGCCGGCCGACGAGGAGCAGCAGATTTGCGTGCAGCTCTTTGGCTCCAAGCCCGAGCAGTTTGCGAGCGCCGTCGCCGCCGTCGAGGATCGTGTGGGCGATCGTCTGTCGCTCATCGATATCAATATGGCATGCCCCGCTCGCAAGGTCGTTACCAAGGGCGAGGGCTCGGCGCTTATGCGCACACCCGATCTGGCCGAGAAGATTGTTGAGGCAGCTGTGGGCGCGGCTCATGTTCCCGTGACCGTGAAGATCCGCAAGGGTTTTTATGCCGAGGACCGCAACGCCGCAACGTTTGCCCAGATGCTCGAAGGGGCGGGCGCCTCCGCAGTTGCCGTGCACGGTCGTTGTGCCACGCAGCTCTATACGGGGCAGGCCGATTGGTCTGTCGTCGATGAGGTCGCAGATGCCGTCGAGATTCCCGTGATTGGTTCGGGCGATGTGTTCTGCGCCGAGGATGCCGCGGAGCATCTGCGCAGTTCTGGTGCCAGCGCGGTGTTTATCGCGCGCGGCATCTATGGTAATCCCTGGGTGTTCGGCGATGCTCGCGCCCTTGCACTCGATGGCATACCGGTGCCGGCACGCAGCTCCGTCGAGCGCCTGGACGCCCTGCGTGAGCACCTTACGCTGACGCATGAACTCTTACCGCTCATGTCGCGTGCCCGCACGTACGCAAGCTGGTACTTAAAAGGCATGCCCCATGCCGCCGCTTGGCGTGCCCATGTGGTGCGCTGTTCCACTTACGAGGAGTTTATGGCGCTGGTCGATGAGATCGAGCGCGATGTGGTGGCCTGCGAGGCCGCCCTTGCCGCCGGCGAATCGGTGCCCCCTCATCCGCTGGAGGCTTAAGGGTGGCCGTTACCGCGCTGTACGTGCACGTGCCGTTTTGCGCCCAAAAGTGCCGGTACTGCGACTTTGACTCGCGCAGTTTTGCTCCGTGCGACCTGAGCGCTGCGCTCGATGCCTATTTTGAGCAGTTGTTCGCGCGCCTCGATGCTTTTGGCAAAGCTGGGGCCTTTGACCAGATCCGCACCGTCTATGTTGGCGGCGGTACGCCGTCGCTGGCGGGG
>CABRFW010000312.1 GCA_902470265.1 uncultured Collinsella sp. | reverse complement strand
AGCCCCAGGACCGCGTGACCGATCACCGTATCGGCTTCAACTCCACCTACAACGGCGTCCTCCTGGGCGATCAGCTCGGCACCGTCATCGAGGCACTCGCCGCCGCCGAGCGTGCCGAGAAGCTGGCACAGGCTGTGTAGTGGGTTACGCGGTTTTGCCAAACCGCGTAACGGCTCGACGCTGCGCGCCGCCCAGAGCGACAATTTGTCATTCAAAAGGCAAGGCATGACCAGAAGGTCTATGCCTTGCCTTTTTCATGCCAATTTGTTCGCTCTGGACATCGCTCGCTGACGCTTGCTCAACCTGCGGTGTCATAACAATTCTGTCCAGCTGTTGGCTTTGCGGCATTTGCCCAGATAAAACCTGCATAATAAACCTGTCCCTTTTAGCAGGTTTTAGAGCTCCACGCTTTCGGCGCCGTTGATGGTTAGGTTTCGCTCGTAGAAAGCCGTGAGGGCGCGAATGGCGTACATCACGTCGCGTACGCCGCCGGTCTCGTAGCTCGAATGCATGGCCAGCTGCGGCAGGCCCACGTCTACGGCATGCATGCTCGCCTGCATATTGGACAGATTGCCCAGGGTGGAGCCACCCGCCATATCGCTCTTGTTGGCGAAGGCCTGCGTGGGCACGTCGGCGTCGTCGCAAATAGCCTGGAACACCGCGCGGCTAAAGGCATCGGTGCAGTAGTGCTGGTTGGCGGCTTCCTTGATGACGATGCCGCCGTTGAGCACAACCTGGTTGCGCGCATCGCACTTCTCGGCGTGGTTGGGGTGCACGGCATGTGCGTTGTCGCAGCTTACAAGCATCGAGGCAGCAAGTGCGCGATGGTACGACTCGTCGTCAAAACCCAGCGATCCGTTGATGCGGCGCAGCGCGTCGGCCAAGAAGGTCGACATGGCACCCTGCTTGGTCTCGGAGCCAACCTCCTCGTTATCGAAGCAGCAGAAGACCGAGACGTCGTGCGCGTTTTCGGCGCCCAAAAATGCCTGTAGCGAGGTATAGGCACAGGCCAGGTCGTCGAGCTTGGGCGTCGAGATAAACTCATCGGCCCAGCCCCAAATGCGCGCATCCTGACGATTGACCAGGAACAGATCGCGGCCCAGAATCTGCTCGGGCTCAACGTCCAGCTCGTCGGCGATCAGGGCATCGAAGTCACCCCGCTTAAGCTCGCCGGCGCTGATGAGCGGGCACAGGTCAACAGCTCGGTTGGGAGCAAAGTCCTCGTTAACGCCGCGGTTCATGTGGATAGCAAGGCTCGGGATAATAGCGACCTCGCGCTCGGTGGCAAGCAGACGGCTCTCGATACGGTCGCCCTCGCGCACCAGCACGCGGCCCGCGAGCGCCAGTGGACGATCGAACCAGGTGTAGTCGATCATGCCGCCGTAGGCCTCGGTGTTCAGGCGCAGCGTCTCACCCGCGCCGTCAAGCTCGGGCACGGCCTTGACCTTAAACGTCGGCGAATCGCTGTGCGACGCCGTGAGCTGAAAATGGTAGTCGCCGGCAACGCCGTCCTCGCCCCACGTCGCGGCCAGGTCCTCGCCCACCTTAAAGGCAACAACGCTCGAGGTGTTGCGCTGCGTGTAATAGCGACCGCCCGGCTCGATGTCCCACGCCGCGTTCTCGGGCAGGTAGGTAAAGCCCGCCTCGTCGAGCTCGGCCATAATGGTCGCCGCCGTATGGAACATGCTGGGGCATGCCTCGATAAAGTCGATAAGGTCGTTGGCGGCCTCGATATCATCGGCCGTCACATGCGCGCGCTCGGGCGTTTCCTGATCCGTCATGCTCTCCCCTTTCGCTGGGTTGATGGTCCCCTCCAGCATACCCCGCCACGCCAG
>CABRFW010000311.1 GCA_902470265.1 uncultured Collinsella sp. | reverse complement strand
GTCATGCGCGAGGTGGACGAGGCGAGCCTGGTGCCCGACGAGTCAAAGACCATCAACGAAGGCGCGGTGCTTCCCTGGGGTACGCTCATGTGGGATCTGATGAAGCAGGTGGCAGGCGAGATGGGCGTGCGTACCGACGTGCCGTTTAACCAGCTCACGCCTCAAGAACGCGACATCGTGTTTCACGGCCCCGCGGTTAAGAAGCACATTCTTTACGTTCCCAAGAACGGCGAGGGCGCCACGCCGCTCGACTTTACCTATTACAACGCCGTCTATACCGTCGAGAATGCACTCGCTAAGGTTAAGGACGATAAGGGGCTCAAACGCGTTGCACGCTTTTTGCGCGAGGGGCCATGCCGCGACTGTGGTGGCACGCGTCTTTCCGAGGCTGCGCGCCAGCCCCAAGTGCGCGGTATCAATCTGGCGCAGGCCGCGGCCATGACGCTGGGCGAGGCGATTGAGTGGGTGCGCGGGGTGCCCGCATTCTTGCCGCCCGAGATGCGGCCCATGGCGACGGATATCTGCGATTCGTTTTTGAGCGCGGCCCGTCGTCTGGTCGACTTGGGTCTCGATTACCTTTCACTCGACCGCGCCGGCGCCACGCTTTCCACGGGTGAGCGCCAACGCGTGCAGCTTGCTCGCGTGGTGCGTAACCGATCGACAGGCGTGCTTTATGTGCTGGACGAGCCTTCGATCGGCTTGCATCCTGCCAATGTCGACGGCCTGGTAGGCGTGATGCGAGATCTGGTGGATGACGGTAACACCGTGGTTGTTGTCGACCACGATACGCGCGTACTGGCGGATGCCGACTATCTGGTCGAGATGGGTCCCGTTGCCGGAGCAGGCGGCGGCAATGTGATCGCCGCTGGTACGGTAGACGAGGTCGAGCAATCGCAGGGCAGTCGCATCGCGCCGTTTTTGCGCTCAGAGTCCAAGCGCTTGCGTCCGCAGGTGACTGATGAGGAAATGTTCGACCAGGGCCATATCCGCATGGCAACCGAGGCCATCCATACCGTCAAACCGCTCGAAGTCGATATCCCGCGCGGCCGCCTTGTCGCGGTGACGGGCGTTTCGGGTTCGGGCAAGACGACGTTGGTGCTCGAGACGCTCATCCCGGCGCTCAAGGCGCAGGCAGCCGGCGAACGCTTGCCGGGGCACGTGCGTTGGGTCGATGCCGAGGGCATTGCCCGTGCCAACCTGATTGACGCCACGCCCATCGGTGCCAACGTGCGCTCGACGGTAGCGACCTATGCCGACATTCATGACGAGCTGCGCCGCGCCTTTGCACGTACGCCCGAGGCCAAGGCGGCGGGATATAAGGCGGGCGCCTTTAGCTACAACACCGGTGCCCTGCGCTGCCCTACGTGCGACGGCACGGGCTCGATATCGCTTGACGTGCAGTTTCTGCCCGACGTCGAGATCGTCTGCCCGGCATGCCGTGGCTCGCGCTACGCCGAGGCCGCCTCGCATATCCATCGCGAAGGCAAGGATGGCAGTCTGCTTACGTTGCCGCAGCTTATGGATATGAGCGTGGACGAGGCACTCGACGCTACGGTGGGACTCAAGAAAGTTCAGGTGCGCTTGCAGACCTTGCACGACCTGGGCCTGGGTTATCTCACGCTTGGCGAGCCCACACCGGCGCTTTCGGGCGGCGAGGCGCAGCGTCTTAAGCTTGCGAGCGAGATGGGCCGCGTGCAGGATGATGCTGTATTCGTGTTCGACGAGCCCACGATCGGCCTGCATCCGCTCGATGTCCAGGTGCTGTTGAACGTGTTTGACGGTCTTGTTGCCAAGGGCGCCACGGTTATCGTGATCGAACACGATCTCGACCTTATCC
>CABRFW010000310.1 GCA_902470265.1 uncultured Collinsella sp. | reverse complement strand
AGACCGAGGTGCGCGACGTGTGGCGCGACCCGGCGACCTTTGAGCTCGACCAGGCGGCGGTGCTTGCGGCGGCTCCCGAGTGCAATCTGGCGATCGTGACCTCGCCCAATAATCCCACGGGTGACGTGGCGCCGCTCGACTTTGTTGCGGCTCTGTGCGATGCCTGCCCCGGCATGGTGATGGTCGACGAGGCCTACGTGGAGTTTGCCGACGATTCGTTTGGCGCGGCCACCACGGCGCAGGGGCTTATCGCCGAGCATCCCAACCTGGCGATTCTGCATACACTGTCCAAGGCGTTCGGCGCCGCCGGCACGCGCCTGGGCTATGTGATCGCGGCGCCCGAGGTCATCGACGTGTTCGCGGCGATTCGCCAGATCTACTCGGTCAATGTGCTGAGCCAGGCGGCGGCGCTTGCCTGCGTGCGTGCCCGCGATGCGTACGCGCCCGTGGTGGCACAGGTCGCATCCGAGCGCGAGCGCGAGTTGTGTGCCCTGCGCGCAATGGCTGCCAAGGGTCTGCCCGTGGAGGCGTGGCCGAGCGCGGCGAACTTTGTGCTTGTGCGCACGCCGCATGCCACGCGCGTGCGCGAGCGTCTGCGCGACGAGTATTCGATTCTGGTGCGCGACTTTAGCTATGCGCCGGGGCTCGCGGACTGCCTACGCATTACCGTGGGTACGCCGCGGGAAAACGACGAGGTGCTGGCTGCGTTTGCTGCACTGGTGAAGGAGGAGATGTAGATGGACCGCTATGCCGAGGTGACCCGCAAGACGGGGGAGACCGACATTGTCGTAAAGCTCGACCTGGACGGATGCGGCGTGTGTGATATCTCGACCGGCGTACCGTTTTTCGACCACATGCTCAACGCTTTTGGCCGCCATGGCCTGTTCGATTTGACGGTGCACGCGGTGGGCGACGTCGAGGTCGATGCGCATCATACCGTCGAGGACACGGGCATTGTGCTGGGCGAGGCGTTTTGCCAGGCGCTGGGCGACAAGGCGGGCATTACGCGCTTTGCCGACGCGGCGATCGCCATGGACGAGACACTCGTGACGGCCGCCGTTGACATCTCGGGTCGCGGGCAGGCCTACTGCGAGCTGCCCGTGCCGACTGAGCGCGTGGGCAGCTTCGATACCGAGCTGGCCGTCGAGTTCTTCTACGCCTTTGCGCGCGATGCCAAGCTCACACTGCACGTGCGCGAGCTGGCGGGCGGCAATTCGCACCACATTATCGAGGCCGCCTTTAAGGCTGTGGGCCGCACGATGCGCCGCGCCTGCGAGCTCGATCCCCGCGTGCAAGGCATCCCCAGCACCAAGGGCTCGCTGTAACCGCCACAAAGGCAAAAACCACCACGAAGGTGCCTGTCCCCTTTGTGGTGGTTTTGGATGATGGAAAAAGGAGGGTCGCGTGGGCGAACCGAAGATCGTGGTGGTCGACTACCACAAGGGCAACTTGTCGAGCGTCGTGCGCGGGCTTGCGCGCGCTGGTGCCGCCGCCTGCACGTCGGACGACCCGGAGCAGATCCGTAACGCCGACGGCCTGGTCATCCCGGGCGTGGGTGCGTTCTACGATGCGATTGCCTTTATGCGCGAGAGCGGCGAGGCGGACGCGGTGCTCGACGCCGTTGCGGCCGGAACTCCGCTGCTCGGCATCTGCCTAGGCCTTCAGCTGTTTTTTGAGCGCGGCGACGAGGGCGTGCCGGTGGACGAAGGCGCGGTCGCCGACGGCAACACCTCCGAGCAGGCTGGCGGTCCCTGGGTCGATGGCCTGGGTATTATGCGCGGCTCGTGCACACGCTTGGAGTCGAGCCGCCTGAAGGTGCCGCACGTGGGCTGGGACCAGGTGCACATGAC
>CABRFW010000309.1 GCA_902470265.1 uncultured Collinsella sp. | reverse complement strand
AGACCGAGGTGCGCGACGTGTGGCGCGACCCGGCGACCTTTGAGCTCGACCAGGCAGCCGTGCTTGCGGCGGCGCCCGAGTGCAACCTGGCAATCGTGACCTCGCCCAATAACCCTACGGGCGACGTGGCGCCGCTCGACTTTGTCGCGGCCCTGTGCGATGCGTGCTCCGGCATGGTCATGGTCGACGAGGCCTACGTTGAGTTTGCCGACGATTCGTTTGGTGCGGCCACCACGGCGCAGGGGCTTATCGCCGAGCATCCCAGCCTGGTGATTCTGCATACGTTGTCCAAGGCGTTTGGCGCTGCCGGTACGCGTCTGGGTTATGTGATCGCGGCGCCCGAGGTCATCGACGTGTTCGCGGCGATTCGCCAGATCTACTCGGTCAATGTGCTGAGCCAGGCGGCGGCGCTTGCCTGCGTGCGTGCCCGCGATGCGTACGCGCCCGTGGTGGCGCAGGTTGCATTCGAGCGCGAGCGTGAGCTGTGCGCCCTGCGCGCGATGGCTGCCGAGGGCATGCCCGTGGAGGCATGGTCGAGCGCGGCGAACTTTGTGCTCGTGCGCACGCCGCATGCTACGCGCGTGCGCGAGCGTTTGCGCGACGAGTACTCGATTTTGGTGCGCGACTTTAGTTACGCGCCGGGGCTTGCGGACTGTCTGCGCGTTACCGTGGGCACGCCGCGGGAAAACGACGAGGTGCTGGCCGCGTTTGCCGCGCTGGTGAAGGAGGAGATGTAGATGGGCCGTTATGCCGAGGTAACCCGTAAGACGGGGGAGACCGACATTGTCGTCAAGCTCGACCTGGATGGAACCGGTACGTGCGATATCTCGACCGGCGTGCCGTTTTTCGACCACATGCTCAATGCCTTTGGCCGCCATGGCCTGTTTGATTTGACGGTGCATGCGGTGGGCGACGTTGAGGTCGATGCTCACCACACTGTCGAGGATACGGGCATTGTGCTGGGCGAGGCGTTTTGCCAGGCGCTGGGCGACAAGGCGGGCATCACGCGCTTTTCCGATGCGGCGATCGCCATGGACGAGACGCTCGTGATGGCTGCCGTGGACATCTCGGGCCGTGGCCAGGCTTATTGCGAGCTGCCCGTGCCGACTGAGCGCGTGGGCACGTTCGATACCGAGCTGGCCGTCGAGTTCTTTTATGCCTTTGCACGCGATGCCAAGCTCACACTGCACGTGCGCGAGCTGGCGGGTGGCAACTCGCATCACATTATCGAGGCCGCCTTTAAGGCCGTGGGCCGCACGATGCGCCACGCCTGCGAGCTGGACCCCCGCGTACAGGGCATCCCCAGCACCAAGGGCTCGCTGTAGCTGACGGATCGCACAAACCACCACAGAGGTGCCTGTCCCCTTTGTGGTGGTTTTGGATGATGAGATAAGGGAGGGGTCGCGTGGGCGAACCGAAGATCGTGGTGGTCGACTACCACAAGGGCAACTTGTCGAGCGTTGCGCGCGGGCTTGCGCGCGCCGGTGCCGCCGCCTGCACGTCGGACGATCCGGAGCAGATCCGCAACGCCGACGGCCTGGTCATCCCGGGCGTGGGCGCGTTTTACGACGCGGTCGCCTTTATGCGCGAGGGCGGCGAGGCGGACGCGGTGCTCGACGCCGTTGCCGCCGGAACTCCGTTGCTCGGCATCTGCCTGGGCCTTCAGTTGTTTTTTGAGCGCGGCAACGAGGGCGTTCCTGCGAGCGAGAGCGCGGTCGCCGACGGCAACGCCTCCGAGCGGGCCGGTGCCCTCTGGGTCGATGGCCTGGGTATTATGCGCGGTTCGTGCACGCGCCTGGAGTCGAGCCGCCTGAAGGTGCCGCACGTGGGCTGGGACCAGGTGCACATGAC
>CABRFW010000308.1 GCA_902470265.1 uncultured Collinsella sp. | reverse complement strand
CGATTCCGTTTCGCTCGGCGACATCGTCGCTCACCGCCAGTTCCCGGCCGTCGATTCCAAATTCGCCGACCGCGACGCGTTTCCCGAGTACGCCGCCTGTGCATGTGCTTGCCGGGAGGAATAGCGCCGCATAAGGAGCATAGATATGATTCAGGACCCCTTTCGTTCGATGATTCGTGCGGAAGGGGTCCTGCGTTATCGCGACCTTCCGTGGCGCCGCACGCGCGATCCATACATCATTTGGCTTTCCGAGGTCATGCTGCAGCAAACACAGGTGCCGCGTGTGGAGGCGCGCATGCCGGCGTGGCTCGATCGTTTTCCGACCGTGCAGGCGCTTGCCCAGGCCGCGCCTTCCGATGTTTTGGACGCTTGGCAGGGGATGGGCTACAACCGACGAGCTCTGGCGCTTCACGGGGCCGCTCAACGGGTCGTAGAGGATTGGGGCGGGGAGTTTCCGCACGAGACGCGTGACTTGGTCGCTCTGCCTGGTATTGGCCCGGCAACGGCGCAGGGTATCCGGTCGTTTGCGTTTGACCTTCCGGGCGTGTATCTGGAGACCAACGTGCGCACGGTCTTTCTGCATCACTTCTTTCCCGATGTACCGGCTGTTCCCGATCGCGAGCTGGTGCCGCTGATTCAGGCGGCCTGTCCGGCGGCCCCCGGTGCGGCGACCGACGAGATCGCTCCCTTTGCCGTGCCGCTCGATGATGCCGATACGCCGCGCGCGTGGTATTACGCGTTGCTGGATTACGGCGCATATCTAAAAAAGACGTTGCCCAATCCGTCCAGGCGCTCGGCGGGCTATAGCCGTCAATCAAAGTTTGAGGGCTCGCGTCGCCAAAAGCGCGCGCATATCGTGCGTATGTTGCTGGCAGCGCGCGATGGCCAGCCGGCGGGGATTACGCTTGCTGATGCCGTGGTGGGCGTTAACGAGATGGAAGCGGCGGCTGGGCGTGGACCGGTCGAGCGCGAGCTTGTCGCGGGCATTCTGGCCGACCTGGAGCGTGAGGGCTTTTGCCGAGCCGAGGGCGATCGCTGGCTGAGCATCTAGCCTGTGCAAATCTGAAGAACAGGATTGTAAGGTTTAGATTTCCGGCATGAGGGCATCCTAAAGACGAGGCCGCTCGAAGCCTATGGGCGGCATGCGTTGAAGGGAAGTACACCTATGGATTTTGAGAATTCCCAAACCAAGAAGAACCTCGAGACCGCTTTTGCCGGTGAGTCCCAGGCACACACCAAGTATCGCTACTATGCCTCCAAGGCAAAGAAGGACGGCTACGTTCAGATCTCGAACATCTTTGCCGAGACGGCTGGCAACGAGTCCGAGCACGCCAAACTGTGGTTTAAGTATCTGCACGATGGCGCCGTCCCCGATACCCTGGACAATCTGCGCGATGCCGCCGCGGGTGAGAACTACGAGTGGACCACGATGTACGACGAGTTTGCCAAGACCGCCGAGGAAGAGGGCTTTGCCGAGATTGCCGCAAAATTCCGTGGTGTCGCCGCCGTCGAGAAGGCCCACGAGGAGCGCTACAACAAACTCGTCGAGCGCATCGAGTCGGGCGAGGTGTTTGAGCGTGAGGGCGTAAAGGTGTGGAAGTGCCTGAACTGCGGGCACCTGCATGTGGGTGCCGAGGCGCCTGAGGTGTGCCCGGTGTGTAACCACCCCAAGGCGTACTTTGAGGAGCAGGTGGTGAACTACTAGCGCTTGGCGCTAGCGTGAGCTGGGCCGGGAGGGCCGGTCTACCTTCCCTCCTCGCTCACGGCTTCGCAGGGTCGCGTTGAGGGAAGGTAGTCCGGCCCTCCCGGCCCGCTTTGGTTCGTTGCGTGCTTGCTACAGAAAAGCTGATAACTAAGTTTGTGT
>CABRFW010000307.1 GCA_902470265.1 uncultured Collinsella sp. | reverse complement strand
AAACAAAAAACCGGTTGGAACGGGAATTCCAACCGGTTATACATTCAAGCAAATAGTGAATCGACTACGACCGTGCGCCCTCGAGGAAGAAGCGGCGGCTGAAGTAGTTGTACCAGGTGACGAGGAACGTGGCGATGGCCTTCATGGCCTGGTAGCCGATGCTCAAAAACGTGACGCCCACAAACATGTATAGGTCGTTGAGGCCCAGGCCGATCACCGACAGGATGGTGAAGATCGTGAACTCGCGCTTGCGGCTCATGCCCTCGCGATGGTCGAACACGTACTTCATGCTGAGCCAGTAGTTGACCACGACGGACGTGGTAAACGAGACCGTGGTGCTCATCAAAAAGTCGAGGTGAAACAGCTCGACGAGCGCAATGAGCATACCCCAGTCGATGCCAAAGGAGATAAGACCCACGACAGCGAACTTGAGGAACTGCTTGGTATGAGGTTGTGCCAGTGCCTTGCGCACGTAATCACATCCAATGCGTTGATGAATCGAGCAGAGGATACTTTAGAGCTTTTACAAGGGAAACGTAAGGTCTTTGCCAAGAACTATATGAACTCGCCAAATTTTCAAGAGCTAATCCGCAAACGTTGAAAATATGCCCGTAAACGAGCGACACCCACGGACGATACTGCGCTGAGTGCGCGTCGTCCGTGGGCGCCGTAATGCTACAGGGGTTTCGAGCTATTTTGTCTCGTCGCCCTCCAGGAAGATTTTTCGGGTCACAAAGTTGTAGACCATGACAAGCGCGGTGGCACAGATCTTGGCGATATTGGCCTCGAGTCCCAGGCCGGCGTTGAGCGCCAGCACGATGCCATCGTTGAGCACCAAACCGATCACGGACAGCACGACAAAGATGATGAACTCGCGGCGGCGGCTCATGCCTTCCTTGTGCGCAAACACGTACTTCATGCTTGCGAGGTAGTTAAAGATGAGTGAGATGATAAAGCCGCTGGTGTTGGCGATTAGGATGTTGAGGCCCAGACCGTAGTGGAGCAGATTCATAATGCCAAAGTCGATAACCGTGGCAATGACACCGACGACGCCAAATTTCATAATCTGCGCAAGGAGCTTTTGCATGGTACCTGCCTTAAGCTGGCGCCGAAGCGCCGCGGGGATGACAAACTTAGCAAGTTTAGCCAATCCCCGCGGGTGGTGCTAGGCGCGCTCCTCGATAGCACCGTTTCTATATGCATCGAGCAGCTGGCGCAGGTCCTGGATCTGGCTGCGAATCTTGGCGCCAGTATCGGTGTCGCTCACCATGCGGCGACGGTCTGCTTGGTCAAAACGGTTGGTCTCGCTCTCGATGTCCACGTTGCGCGTGAGTGCCTCGGCAACCGTCGTAAAGGCCCGGTGCGACTTGAGGCGGCAGCCGCGCGAGCTCGAGATGAGCGTATAGCCGGCGATGCCCGTCTTGGGATGGTAAGCGCGGCAGAAGCCGCCATCGATGACCAGTAGCTTGCCCTCGGCGCGGATGGGCTGCTCACCCTTGGTGGTTTTAACGGGCGTGTGGCCGTTGATGATGTGGCCGGTCGGCGAGCATGCCATGGCCGCGACGCCAAACTCGCGCATGATATCATCGCAGACCGAGGGCGACTTGGTAAGCGTAAAGTACGGGTCCATCGGCTCGACCCAGGTGCTCTTATCGGCGATATAGGCGCGCTCAAAGGTACGCACCAGGCGTCCGCTGGCGGGTGAATTGAAGCCAATCCACAGGTACCACATCCAGTCGAGGGCATCGCGGTCGCCCACGCGCCACGCGCGGCGGGCGATGTGGTCGCAAAAATCGAGATAATCGCGGCCAGCGTGCCAGGTGCCCAGGCAGTTCATGCTGCTGAAGGTGCCGTCTTCGTTGAGTGGAACGCAGCCGTGGAAGAGCAGGTTGCCGTTGGCG
>CABRFW010000306.1 GCA_902470265.1 uncultured Collinsella sp. | reverse complement strand
GGCGCGCTGGCGGCGCTGACCAGCAATTTCTTTTTTGGACAGGGCATGTGGACGCCGTGGCAGATGTATGCCTGGGGTCTGGTTGGCTATGTTGGCGGCGCGCTGGCGCATGCGGGCGCGTTCGACCGTGCGGATGGAACCGTGCGCATGCCGGCGCTACTGACCTACGGTTTTGCTTCGGGTTTGCTATACGGCGTGGTAATCAACGCGTATGACATCATCGGTTTTGTTCAACCGCTCACGTGGGCGGGCGCCACGGCGCGTCTTGCCACCGCCGCACCGTTCGACATTACGCACGGCCTTGCGACCTGCGTGTTTTTGGCCGCCCTGTACAAGCCCTGGTGTCGCCGCATTAACCGTGTCGTCGTGAAATACGGGCTGTAAGGCATTTCGCGTTCCCTCACGAACTTGCGGTGGAATAGTTCTCGTTTTTGGCTATTTGCTGCCCAAACAGGAACTATTCCACCGCACCTTATAGGGGGAGAGGGGTCACATGATCTGTTTTCCTCTGTCCCCTAGAGGAATTACTTGGGGCTAGAGCTCTAGCGTGAGGGTGACGGGGCAGTGGTCGCTGCCAAAGATGTCGCCGCGGATGCCGGTGTCGCGAACGTTGGCGGCGATCGAATCGCTTACCAGAAAGTAATCGATGCGCCAGCCGGCGTTGTTCTTGCGGGCATTAAAGCGATAGCTCCACCAGCTGTAGACGCCCTCGACGTCGGGGTTTGCCGCGCGCCAGGTATCGGTAAAGCCGGCGTTGAGCAGCTCGGTAAACTTGCCGCGTTCCTCGTCCGAAAAGCCTGCGTTGCCGCGGTTGGACTTGGGGTTCTTAAGGTCGATCTCCTCATGCGCCACGTTAAAGTCGCCGCAGGTTACGACGGGTTTGCCGGTCTCGCGCTCGAGCGCGTTCAAAAAGCCGCGGTAGGCATCGTCCCAGGCCATACGCACGTCGATGCGCGCGAGCTCATTTTGTGCGTTGGGCGTGTAGACATCCACAAACCAGAATTTGTCGAACTCGAGCGCGCAGACGCGGCCCTCGGTTGCGGCTTGGGCGACGAGCACGGCCGCCTCGCCTTCGCCGGCGTAGGGCAGCAGCGCGTCGGCGTGCAGCACGCGCAGCGGCTCCTGGCGGCTAAAGACCGCGGTGCCCGAGTAGCCCTTGCGCTCGGCGTAGCTCCAGGTTTGGTGATAACCGGGCAGGTCAATATCAACCTGGCCTTCTTGCAGCTTGGTCTCTTGCAGTGCCAGGATATCGACGTCGAGTTCTTGCGCGATCTGGATAAAGCTCGGGTCCTTTTTGAGCACGGCGCGCAGGCCGTTAACGTTCCACGAGGCAAAGGTGTAAGTCTGAGGCATGGTGTCCTTTCGACGGGGTTGGCAGGCTTAAGATTAGCGCAACAGGGGCGGGGTGGGATCCGCGCATGCTGACTTAAAGGCCGCATGCTGGGACGTCGCTCAACGCTGCCCGACTAACTAAGGACGGAGGACTCATATGGCGCAGGCAATATCGGACCCCAGGCAGGCCTCCGCCGCGCTGGCGGATCTGTTTGACACCCACAAGCGCGTGGTCTTCTTTGGCGGCGCTGGTGTTTCCACGGCAAGTGGCATCCCCGATTTCCGCAGCGTGGACGGCCTGTATCACCAGCAGTTTGCCTATCCGCCCGAGACCATGCTGTCGCATAGCTTTTACGAGGCGCATCCGGCGGAGTTCTTCGACTTTTACCGCACCAAGATGATCGCGCTTAACGCTAAACCCAACCGCTGCCACACCAAGCTGGCCGAGCTGGAGCGCGCCGGTAAGCTTGATGCCGTGGTGACGCAAAATATCGACGGCCTGCATCAGATGGCCGAATCACAGCGCGTGTTCGAGCTGCACGGATCGGTCCATCGCAACATTTGCCAGTCGTGCG
>CABRFW010000305.1 GCA_902470265.1 uncultured Collinsella sp. | reverse complement strand
AAATGCGACAGAGAGCTTGTTTGCCATGAAACCTTTCCTTTTGGGTTGGGTGTTGTTACCAGGTCGAATACTCAGTGCCAGCGTTTGGGCCGTGACTTGAGGGCGTTTGCAACCGCAGCGCCTACCTACTCGCCGCGCACGCGACGCGCGATGCGGTCGGAAAGCGAGGCTTTCTCGGCACGATTCTTACCCCAAAACGCGCAGGCCACCATGCCGGGGCCCACGTGCGAGCCGATGGTAGGACCGACGGAACTACGGATGATGGTGACGTCGGCGCAGCCCTCCTCCTTGCGGATGGCGGCCTCGAGCCAATCACCGTCCTTCTCGGCATCGGCCGTCATGATGGCGATGGGCATGGTGCGATCGGGCACGTAGTTCTCGCGGAACGACTTGAGGATGGACTTGAGCGCCTTCTTGCGGCCGCGGTTGACGCCGATCAGCGACAGCGAGCCGGCCAGGTCGTAGGAGAGCTCGGGCTTGACATCGAGCTTTGCCGTGAGCTGCGCCGCCGCGGGCGGAATGCGGCCGCCGGCAGCCAGTGCGTCGAAGCTCTCGAGCGTAAAGTAGCCGTGGACGTAGGTCTTTGCCTCGTTTGCCCAATCGACCAGCTGCTTGGCGGTCAGTCCCGCCGAACGCTGGCGCACGGCCTCGAGCGCCAAGAGCGCGCCGGTCGCACAGGGTAGAGCGTTGTCGACCACGTACAGCTCAAAATCGGGATACTCGGCGCGCACGGCGTCCGCCGCCTGGCACGCGGAGTTGTAGCTCGACGACAGCGCCGAGGTAAAGCACAGGTAGACCGTGGGCGTACCCTCTTTGGCGCACTCGGTAAAGAACTCGATATAGCGACCGAGCGACACAGCCGAGGTGGACACGCGGGCACCGGCGCGCATGCGGTCGTAAAACTCCTTGGGCGTGATGCTCGACCAGATGTCGTCCGTGCGCTCCTCGCCATCGATAATGAAGGGGAAACCCAGGATATCGACATCGAGGTTCGCGGCGACCTCGGGGCTAAAGTCGCAGCAGGTATCGACGACGATGCGGCAACGGTCCGAATGACCGGTAGATGCGGCCTTGTCCATCAAAGCGACTCCTTACGTAAAAAGGCGGCCACCCGCATGGGATGGCCGCCAACCGTTAACTCATGCAAGTTAACGTATTTTACTCGTCAAGTGTTTCGATACGGGGCTTGATGATGCCATATCCACCATTCTTACGGTGATACACCACATTGATGAGGCCAGTCGTCGCGTTCTCGAACACGTAGAAGTCGTGACCGAGCAGATCGGTCTGCACCAGCGCCTGCTCCTCAGTCATCGGGGTGACATCGATGACCTTCTCGCGGACGAGCAGGTCGTCCTCCTCCTCGGGCAGCAGCAGATCGGCCAGATCCTCGACGCGCTCGACCGGTGCGACATCCGCTGCACTGGCACCGCCCTGGCGGTTGTCCACGACCTTGGTCTTGAACTTGCGCAGCTGGCGGGTGACCTTATCGGCGGAGAGGTCGATGGCGGCGTACATATCTGCACCGTGCTCGGCAACGCGAATCACCGAACCGCGGGCACGAACCGTGACCTCGACGATTGCCGGGTTGGGGTTCGAGGGGTTCTTCTCATAGCGAAGCACGACGTCGACCGTCATGGGCTCGATATCGAAAACCTTGAGCGCCTCGCCGATCTTCTCATCCACATGCGCACGCAGAGCATCGGTTACCGTCGTCTTGCGTCCAGAAACCTTGATATCCATACGTGGCTCCAATCTGCCTCGGGGACTTACTGTACTGGCTATGTACCCATTGCCGTGCATTTAATCACGCGGATTCCTAAAGACCCGAATAACGATTGCTTGATACCGCATACCGAAGTCTCGTACTTTTCCATGGCAAAGTGCGCTATAGGAGGGAGCCCACAGATTTGTATTTGGTCTCGAAAATTGGCTTTGACCTGCTGGTTTTATAGGGATGGAA
>CABRFW010000304.1 GCA_902470265.1 uncultured Collinsella sp. | reverse complement strand
GCGACACCACTCGCATTTGCGTGGTGGGCGAGCCGCGCGATGTCCAGGCGATCGAGCGCACGGGCAGCTACCACGGTCTCTACCACGTATTGGGCGGCGTGATCAGCCCCATGGACAAGATTGGTCCCGAGCAGTTGCACATCCGCGAGCTGCTGGCGCGTTTGGGCCACGAGGATATCCATGAGGTCATCATCGCCACCAACCCCAATATTGAGGGCGAGACCACGGCGAGCTACCTGGCCCGCACCATCAAGCCGCTGGGCGTTGAGGTATCGCGTCTGGCGAGCGGCCTGCCCGTGGGCGGCGACCTGGAGTATGCCGACGAGCTTACGCTTGGGCGCGCTATCGAGGCCCGTCGCACGATTTAGGTGGCGAGCCTGCTCCTGCCGTATGTTTTCCTCGCGACGCACGGGGTAGTCATAATTTCCCCGTGCGACTGTAGGTTTGTTGTGCAACAAAGATGCTTTGTATCCGCTTATCGCATGGATGCTTCCGCTCGCATCCTTAATTTGCCCATTCGTTGCGCAACCTTTTGGGTTCGCTGATACACTCAAATATGGATTCGAATGAATGCGCCGCTCCCGAGCGGCGTGTTTTTGTTGGAGGAGAACGCATGCGGCCCGGTGGCACTCAGACAAAGCGCGGCGCCGCGGTGCGCATGCGACGCCGACTGGGCTTGGCGCCTCGGGCGTACGTGCTGCTGTCGTGCTCGCTGGTGCTGGTCATGGCTGGCGTTTCCGCCTATGGCATGACCGTGCCGTCCATGATGCAGGCGCATGCCGCACGCGAACCGCGCGTGGGGCATGAGGTCAAAAGTGATCTGGGCACCACGACTGGATATGCTTGGGCAAGTGTGGTCGCGCATATTGTGTTTGGCACCGACGACGCGGACGGCGCCGAGGCCCCGGACAACGAAGTCACGCTTGCCAATGGCAAAACCATCGTGCTCACCAACACCAAGATCATCGATCGATTGTCCAACAATAGCGTGGCGGCAACGGTGAATAAGGTAGAGCAGCAGAAGGAGCAGGACGCCCAGCAGTCCGGAAAGCCCGGTAGCTCGGATACTTCTGGCTCCGGCTCGGATTCGTCGAGTTCGGGCGGCGGCTCTGGGTCGGGTTCCTCTGCCGGAGGGTCTGGAAACGGCGGCTCGACGGGCGGCAACACTGACAACGATACAAACTCCGGCGGCCTTTCCGCTGCTGAGGAAGAGAGCATTCACAGTTGGCTTGTGACCAAGTACAACATGCTCGACGGCTATGTTTCTCGTGCCAATGACGTGGTTTCGACCTATAACTCTACGGGAGATCCCAGGCCGTGCGACAGCTTGGTCGGGGAGATGTTTGTCATTCGAGCCGAGTTCGGTCGTCAGACATTCTCGCCCCGGTCAAAGTGGTATCAGCAGTATGCCAATCTGTGGGGCTGTTACACCAACCTATGTCAATGGGTCGGCCATTACGGCGATGATGACGTCGCGCTCGGTAACTTCAACAATAACGTGGCGGCGCTTGCCCTATGATGACCGATCTTGCATCCACCACACCACAATCGCTCGGTCGCGATCCCATGGTCGGCCTGCGCCTGGCGCGTGTCGACGGGTTTGAGCCGGCCATTGCGCTCGGTCAGGACGAACTGCCTGCCTATCTGCGTCGTTTTACGATACTGTTTGCCGACGATGCCACCATGCGCCGTGGCGGTATCGGCCGCGTGACGCGTGCCGTCAACGCCCAAGGCGAGGCCGTGGCACTCAAACAGCTCATCTTGCCGACGCGCGATGAGTTTGACGACGATGCCGCCCATGAGGCGCTGGTCGCCAAGTTCAAAGCGGCATTTCGCGAGGAATATGAATGCCATCGCGCCCTTTCGGGCCTTAAGGGCTTTCCCCGCCTCTATGGCTGGGGCGAGGTCGACGGTGTGCCTGCAATTGTCATGGAATGGGTCGAGGGCGAGACGCTTGCCCGCTTGCGTTCGCGACTCGCCGTGGACGATGCCGGACGCCTGTC
>CABRFW010000303.1 GCA_902470265.1 uncultured Collinsella sp. | reverse complement strand
CCGCCTTATCCGCTCGTCGACCGATTGCGGCGTGCTGATTCTGGCCGACCCGCGCCTGGTGACGAAGGGCTACGGAAAGAAGTTCTTAACGTCGCTGCCCACGAGCTCCTACCAGCGCATCGAATCGGCGCAGATCGGGCACTATCTGCAACTGTGGCGTGCACGCCACGAGCGGCGGCGCTAAAGCGGACAGACGAGGGTTTTTGCCATATCGCACAGCCGCTTTGACAGGGCGGGGTCATCCAAGATGCGGATGGCTCCGCCCGCTGCGATTACCTGGCTCAGTAGCCAACGCTCGGAGCCGTAATGCACAGTTACCGTTGCCATGTCTGCCCCGCCGCGCTCGATTAGGGTGATGCCGGCCCAGTCCAGATGCTCCGCCATATCGAATGGCATCAGGAGCTTTGCGCTATGCTGCGTCCGGGCAAGGGAATCGTGGAGGGATGCGACGTCCGGTGCGTGAGACACGACGGAGTCTTCCGTCAAGGTGAGTCCCTCGATTTTATCCATGCGATAGGTGCGCTGCTCATCGACTGTGATGTCCCAGGCAATCAGGTATGTTTGGTCGCCGTTTGCCGTAATGCGCAAGGGGTCGACCAGACGCTCGCGTGGCCGTGCATCGTCCATCGAGCGATACGAGATGCGGCAGCGAACGCCGTCCTGAATGGCGCAGCTCAGCTGCTGCCAGTGTGACCCGTGGTTGACGGTGTCAAAGACGCGCTGGTTATAGCCGAGCTCTTCGGGCAGAAGGGCATGTCGAATCCGAGCTGCCGTCTGCGGCTCGATCCCCAACGATTCAAGTTCGTGGTTGAGCACAGCGCCTTCGGCGGCACTCAGACGCAGCGGTAGCACACGTCCGGCGTCACCGGTGAGGACCACACGCTCGCCGTGGCATTCGCAGATGATGCGCGCACCCGATTCTCGGTCCGCGAGCGTCGAGACGATCTCGAGAATCTCGTCGAGCGATACTCCCGTGATGTCAAAGCGGTCGCAAATTTCGGTTCGTGTCATGCCGCTCTCGCCGGCGGCGTAGAGGGCCTCCATGATGTCGATGGCGCGCGAGAGTCTCTGCTCGCTGGTGAGTTTACGCACGGGCATACTCGTGCACCGTCCTTTCAATGAGGTGGTTCCACGCCTGCTTGAGCGATTTGGGGGCCATGGGCCTCATGCCGTCCATGGCGTGGGCCATGCAAAATGAGGCGGCGGCTTCAAGGTCGCGCACGTCAACGGTCCAGATCCATCCCGCATCGGTGTGTGTGAGCTCACCTCGCCCGCGCGTGAGGCCGTTGATCATATCGATCTGCGTCTGAGGGGCGAACGAGAACGTGGCTGCAACGGGCGGTCGGTCGGCGAAATCGAATTCAAAGAACAGATAGTCGTTGAGATTGAAGTCCGCAGGGATGGCGTAGGCCTTCGAAGGACGCCATGCGCGAACGATACGGTCGCAGCGGAATGTCCTGATGTCGTCGGTGACATTGTCGAGGCCGCAGAAGTACGCCACGCCCTCGCGTTCGAACATGCCGTAGACACAGACGGTACGTTCTTTCTGCTCGCCGCGTCCGTTCTGATATAAAAATCGCAGCGCGCATCGCTCGGCAAAGGCGCTCCATACCGCATCGACGGTGGGAGAGCGGCGGATCGGTACTTCGTCCACCGCCGACATGCCGGTGAGGTAGGCAATTTTGGAGCGAATATCGGCAAGCGGCGCGGCAAAGGTGGAAGAGCCGGCCGCTAGCGTCTGGTCGATGGCGTTGAGTAGGATATCGGCGTCGTCTGCGGTGATGAGGCCGCCTGCAGCAAACGTGTGCTCGCGGTCGATTGTCCACGAGCTTTCCTCGGTCTCCTGCGCACCGGCGGGGCGAACCTCCTTGATTAAGATGCCACGCTCGAGCAGTTTGTCACGATCGCGCCGAAACTTGCGCTTATCCGAGTCGATGTTGCCCGAGCCATATCCCAGGTCAGAATCCAAGACGATCTGCTCGGTCGTCAGCGGTTCGGGGGGGCTGTTGAGCACAAAGAAA
>CABRFW010000302.1 GCA_902470265.1 uncultured Collinsella sp. | reverse complement strand
CGGACAGGTCCAGCGTGTAGACCTCCTCGACGCCCTCGACGCCGATCACGCACGGCAGGGAGGTGAAGATGCCCTCCTCGCCATACTGGCCGGTCATAAGCGTGGAGGCGGAAAGCACGGCGTGCTCGTTGTGAAGCACAGCGGCGCAGACGCGCGCGGCGGAGTTGGCGACGGCGTACTCGGTGCACTGCTTGCCCTGGTAGGTCACATAGCCGCCCTTGCGTGCAAGCTCCTCGACCTCCATGTGGTCGAAGGCGTACTTGTCGGGGTTCTCGGCCTGAAGCTCGTTAAGGCTCTTGCCGGCGATGGTCGCGGCCTTAAAGGCTGCCAGTTGGCTAAAGCCATGCTCGCCGATCATGTAGGCGTCGATGGACTTGGGGCTCACGCCGACCTTCTTGGAGATCTCGGTGCGCAGGCGGGCGGAGTCCAGGCCGCAGCCCGAGCCGATGATCTTCTTGGGATTGTAGCCGGTCAGGTGCCACAACTCGGTGCACACGACGTCGCAGGGGTTGGAGATGCTCACGAAGATGCCGTCAAAGCCGGCGTCGACGATGCGCTTGGCAAAGGTGCGGGCGGCATCGGTGGTAAAGAACAGCTCGCCGTCACGGTTGCCGGCGGCCAGCGCGACCTTGCCGGCGGCGTTGACGATAACGTCGCAGCAGGCCAGCTCCTCGTAGTGGTCGTAGCAGTTGACGATCTTGGTGTTATACGGGACAAACGAAAGGGAGTCGCGCAGGTCCTGGACCTCGGACGTCACCTTGGCCTCGTTGATATCGCACAGGTACAGCTCATCGGCAATGCCCCGCATAAGCAGGCTGTTGGCGACATGTGCTCCTACGTGGCCCTGGCCGACCACACCGATCTTACGCGTCTGGTACATACGAGTATCCTTCCGGCCGAGTTTTTTGCGTCGAATCATTGTAGCGTCCTGCCGTCACTTTGCTAGACTAAAGCGCCGTAGATTTTTTGGGACATGCCTTAATCTCTACTTTTGGAGTGATTTGGGCCGCTGGCGGCATCGCTGGGCGATGTGCTCGCGCGGATAGGGCCGCTCGTTGTACCATAGCTGCAACTGACTCGTAAGGAGCATCCATGCCCATTCGCATCCCTGACGCCCTCCCTGCCGCCGCGCAGCTCGAGAGTGAGAACATCTTTGTCATGACCGAGTACCGCGCGCTGCACCAGGACATCCGCCCGCTGCGCGTGCTCATCCTCAACCTCATGCCCACCAAGATCGCCACCGAGACGCAAATCATGCGCAAGCTCTCCAACACGCCGCTGCAGGTGGAGGTGGACCTGCTGCGCACCAAAACACACGAGGCCACGCACGTGAGCGCCGGCCACCTGGAGACGTTCTACCGCACGTTCGACGACATCCGCGACATCCACTACGACGGCCTGATTATCACGGGCGCCCCGGTGGAACAGATGCCGTTCGAAGAGGTCGACTACTGGCCCGAGCTCTGCCAGATCATGGACTGGTCTACCACGCACGTACACTCTACGCTGCACATTTGTTGGGGCGCACAGGCCGGTCTGTACCATCATTACGGTATCCAGAAGTATGACCTGCCGGCAAAGGCGAGCGGCGTGTTCGAGCATTATCTGGTGAAGCCGCAAAGCCCGCTGGTCCGCGGCTTCGACGACCGTTTCTATGCCGTGCATTCGCGCAACACCGATGTGCGCCGCGAGGACGTGGAGGCCGAGCCGCAGCTTGAGGTCGTGGCCGTGTCCGACGAGGTGGGCCTGTACATCGTCAAGTCGACCGACAGCCGTCGCTTCTTTGTCTTTGGCCATCCCGAGTACGACACCGATACGCTGCGCCTGGAGTACGAGCGCGATGTGAAGCGCGGGCTCAACCCGGAGGTGCCGGCGCATTACTTCCCGGGCGACGACCCCTCCGCCGAGCCGCGCAACGTCTGGCGCAGCCAAGCTCAGCTGTTCTACACCAACTGGCTCAACTACTACGTCTACCAGACCACGCCCTACGACCTGGCCCGCGCCGGCGAGGAGCACTAGGC
>CABRFW010000301.1 GCA_902470265.1 uncultured Collinsella sp. | reverse complement strand
ATCGCGGCATCGTTGCGGTGTTCGGCAGCATGAACATGGACCTTTCGGTGGCGTGTGAGCGCATGCCGCGTGCGGGCGAGACCGTCGGCGGTAGCGGTTTTATCACCAACGCCGGCGGCAAGGGTGCCAACCAGGCTGTGGCCGCCGCGCGCATGGGTGCGCGCACGTGCATGATCGGCGCCGTCGGGCGCGATGCATTTGGCGATGCACTGGTGGCGGGACTCCAAGATGCCGGCGTGGGCGTTGAGTTTGTGGCGCGTCGCGACGACGTGGAGACTGGCACCGCGACTATCATTCGCTGCGAGAACGACAACCGCATCGTGTTGTCGCCGGGCGCCAACCATGCGCTTTCGGGCGAGGACGTGGCCTGCGCGCTGCGCTATCTGGTGGCTGACGAGCTTGACGCCGATATCTGCGACCTCGCCCCGGCTGCCGGCGGCGTCTTTATCGCCCAGGGCGAATGCGACCTGATGGCAACGGCTGCGGCGCTCTCTTGCGCCCACGGGTTGGGGTTCTATACGGTCTTTAATCCGGCGCCCGCCTGCGACCTGCCGGCGGGAGCGTGGCCTGCGGTCGACTTGGTTTGTCCCAACGAGACCGAGTGCCAGGTGCTGACGGGCATCTTGCCCACGGGTGACGCGAGCTGCGTGGCCGCGCTTAAGGCCTTGCTCGCTAAGGGTGTCGGTGCCGCGGTTATCACACTGGGCGGATCCGGATCGGTTACGCTCGGCGATGATGGAGGGCTGCTACGCATGCCGGCGCTCTCTAGCGAGGTGGTCGACACGACGGCCGCCGGCGATACGTTTATCGGCGCACTTGCGGCGGCTCGGCTGCAGGGCTTGCCCCTTTTTGAGTGCATGGTCGCAGGCGCTCGCGCCTCGGCAGTGACGGTATCGCGCCTGGGTGCTCAGCAATCGATTCCCACGCGCGCCGAAGTTGAGCGTAAGTTTGGTTTAGACGGTTTAGACGGAGAAGCGGAGTAGAACAATGGCAACCAAGAAGCTGATCCTTGATCTGGATATGGGTGTGGACGATGCGATGGCGCTGGCCTATGCCATCGCGAGCCCCGAGGTGGAGCTCGTGGGCATCACCACGTGCTTTGGCAACGTGCGCGTCGAGCAATCGGCGCACAACTGCCTGGCGGTGCTCGATCTGCTGGGTCGCCCCGAGGTTCCGGTGTACCTGGGTGCCGACCGTCCTCTGCAGGCGACTGAGCCCTATACGCCGCCGGCGTCCACCGCGCTCATTCACGGCAAGAACGGCATCGGCGGCGCGAGCGTGCCCGCGTCGCCCTACGAGCCGGTGGGGGCGACCTCGGCCGACGGCAACGCTGCGGTCGATTATCTGATCGATGCCGCGCGCACCTATGGTCCCGATCTGGTCTACGTAGCGACTGGCCCGCTCTCCAACCTGGCGCTCGCCCTGGAGCGCGATGCGGCGGCGATGATGTCCATCGGCCGCGTGGTCGTGATGGGCGGCGCCCTTACCGTGCCCGGCAACGTGAGCGCGGGCGCCGAGGCCAATATGGCGAGCGACCCCGAGGCAGCCGACGCGGTGCTGCGCTCGGGCCGTAAGCTCACCATGGTGGGTCTGGACGTGACGCATCGCGTGGTGCTCACACGCCGCGACATTGCCGGCTGGACGGGCTCGGGCACCATGGCGGGCTGCGCATTTGCGAGCATGGTCGAGCACTACATTGGCTCGTACGAGATGAACGCACCCTACCTGGGTGGTTGTGCGCTGCACGATCCGCTGGCCGTTGCCGTGGCGATCGACCCCACGCTCGTAGGTGCGCTCGGCTGCAACCTGCGTGTCGATCTGCTGGGCGAGTACCGCGGTCGCACCATCTGCGATGAGCGCCGCCTGTCCGATCCGGACAAGAGCGCGCTTGTGGCACTGACTGTGGATGCTCCGCGCTTCCTGTCCGAGTTCAAGACGCGTATGGCCCGTGTCCTTGGCTAAGTTGTCTTTTTGGGACGGGGCTTTTTTGACTGGTATGATTGGTGCGACCATTCGAACCAGCTA
>CABRFW010000300.1 GCA_902470265.1 uncultured Collinsella sp. | reverse complement strand
CAACGACAAGCGAGATCAAGCGGCACCCCCCTCACCGTCACCGGTGTAAGAGATATGCTGCAGCAACGCCACGATGTCCTCGCCATCGACGGGCTCCACCGCAATCTGCTTTGCGCTCAGGCGCTCGCGGATAATGGGAAGATCGCACGCCTTTGCCTGGCGCATAAGCAGGTAGAGCACGTCGCCGTCGACCAAGCCCGCCGCGTCGCTCTCGCGGATTGCCGACCCGATTGCGCCCACCAGCTCGCCGACAGGCTCCATGCCCGGTACCACGCGCAGGAGCAAAAAACTCCCCATCTTGCTATCTGCCAGCGCCTGCGCCGCCGCGAGCTCTTGGCCAAAGGCAGCCTGCTTGAGCACGCAAGTGCCGTCAACGCAGCGTTTATCCTGCGCCACCGCCTCATAGTCAAAGGCACGGCCCAGCGCGCTTTCGACCAGCCCGCACAAGATGCGGAACAGGTTTTGATAATAGAGGGTCATTTGGTTTTCGGCCGCACGACGCACAAAGATCAACACGGCGGGTGCCCCGTCGCGCTCGATCGTGTATCCAAACATGGGAAGCCCCGGCGTCAGCTCGCGGTTCACCCACAGGTTCGAACGACCCCCGTCGCCCAAAAGAGGTGCAAGCTGCTCAAGCGTGAGCGAGCGCGCGGCATCTTCGGCAATCGCGGGACTTGCTGCCACCAGGCGTGCAAATGCCCCGCCCGAAACATGGTAGATCGCCACCGAATCGTTCTCGAGGATCTCGCCCAAAAGCTCGCAGCACTTGCGATAGATGTCGCGTGGGTTGAATACGTCGAGCTCCTGCGTCACGGCAAAGATCTTGCCAAAGCTGTCGTGGCGACCCACGATCTGGCGCCTGTACGCGCGCTTGTCCTCGATCGCGTCGTGGTAGAGCTGCGTAAGGAACGTATTGCGGTTGCGCACGAGCTCGTTTTGATCGCGCTCCGCCCTAATGGCTTCACTGCTGCGCAGCTGCACATAGCCGCACACGGCACCCACCACAAAGTACGCAATAAACGGCAGCCAGTTGGACGGCTCGTAGAACAGGCCCTGAAAGGTATAGCCGTACTGAGTAAAGTAACTCGCGGCCAAACCCACCGACGCCAGCAGCGCCGCAACCAGGCCAAAGTCCAAGCCATACAGCGTGCCGATCAACACCACGAAGAGCAGGCGATAATCGAGCACGTTGAGCTGGGTCGATTGGGAGAACAGACGCTCCAGCACCTCGAACAGAACCCAGGAGACGCCCGTCTCCAGGCATTTGATGGGCAGCGAGCGCATCTGGATGCGGTCGATGGCGGCACGCAAGGGGTTGACCTTCTTCGCGCGACCGGCATCCCAACGCGCCTGAATGGTCGAGAGATCGCGCAGCAAGTCGTAGCGCTGAAACCAGCCATACCGCACGCGAGCGACGTCGCTGGCGGGCAGGGCGTAGCCGGCAGAATCGCCATAGGCAACTGAGAGCCCTGGGAACAGTGCCTTGAGGGCCTCGCCCACCTCGCCCGCCGTATGATGGAAGGTATCGGCTACGTCGAGCGTCTCAAAGTTACCATTCCAGCTGTCAAAGATACGGCGTACCAGCACCGAAAGCTCCTCGGCACACAGCAGGGGGAACGCGGCATCCTGCGCGCCCTGCAGAGCGGCCGATCCGGTTGAGCATGCGTCGAACAGCGGCACCAAAAACGGGTCCTCCAGCGCGGCAGACGCGGTATACAGGAACGGCACGCGCAGGATCTTGGTCTGAACGCCCTCGCGAGCAGCGTAGTAGCGGCACAGGTCGTTGGCTGCGTGCGCGATAATGCCCTTGCCCGTTCGCCCCGCGGCATCGGCGGCACCCTCGGCACCCGCGGGCCCCGCTACATACAGCAGTTGGACCCGGCGACCCGCGCACGCACGAAAGACCGAGCGCAACAGCTCGATATCGCCCACGGTATCGGTATGCGGGGTAAGGTAATTGGAAAGGTAGACCATGCGGTCGAACTCGTAGGCCTGATCCAGGTGTTGCAGAAGCTCTTTCCACGAGGCATGGGGCGACGACTCGTCGCGGTACGCGTCCTGCGCGGCTACGA
>CABRFW010000299.1 GCA_902470265.1 uncultured Collinsella sp. | reverse complement strand
GCCCAGAGCGCATGTTGGTTTGGTGAGCGGCTCTAGTAGTCGGTGAAAGTGAGGGAGTTAATTGAAGATTTTTAGCGCGCAAGCGTAACGGTACGATCGGGAAACTCGATGCTTGCAACCAGTTTTCCGCCGAGGCTCTCTGCGTACCTGCTCAGCGTGTCAAGCCTCATCGAACCCAATTCCCCACGCTCGAGCTCGGATACGCGTTTTTGAGAAACGCCCATCGATTGGGCGACCGACGCCTGTGTTAGATCTTTTAGCCTGCGAATCTGAGCAAGCTTATAGGCTTCGATACGATCGCGAGTCCTCTCCTGCTCGGCGGTAATGGAGTCGCGTGTTATCCCGCGAGATTCCATATACTCATGCAGTTCCATCTCGATCGAGCCTCCTTACGTGGCGACGGTATATTTGCTCGGCCTTTGGAATGTTGATCGCATACCAGCCGTTCCATTTTGCCCTTGACGATCCCGCTCGCGACTTATCACCCGCCAATAGCAATACCGCCTGGCGCTTGGGGTCAAAGGCGAAGAGGATGCGGATCACCTGCCCACCACATGAAGTCACTCTCAGCTCCTTTAAATGATGAAGCTTCGAGCCCTTGACACGGTCAACCAGTGGACGACCAAGGCTGGGACCTTCCTTCTCGAGCACCAAAAGGTCTGCATAAATCTGCTTCAGCGTAGCTTCATCCTGCTCATCAAGCCAAGGTTCAATGTAATCAAGCACGATACGGTACCGATGCAGCTGATTTGACATACCTTTCTCCTTCTATAGTAGAAGTTTTACGGTATATTGCAAGAGCAAACTTGAGCAAATGTCTATTAGTTCAGCTTAAATACGCTGCTTGGGCTCGGTGACGATGGCTCGAACGATGCGGGGGCGATCGGTGAGGTCGCGGACGATGCGCACGTCCGACAGGCCTGCCTGGCGACAGAGCTCGGCCGCGGCATCGAGGGCGCCCTCGTAGAGCTCGCAGGCAAACAGGCCGCCGGCGCGCAGCATGTAGGGCGCCGCGTTGAGCAGACGGCGGAAGATATCGAGGCCGTCGGCGCCGCCCTCGAGCGCCAGGTCGGGCTCAAAGTCCTTGACCTCGCGCGGCAGTGAGCGCATGACATCGGTGGGGATGTAGGGCGGGTTGGAGACGAGTACGTCAAAGGTGCCCCACTCTTCGCGGGGAATGGAGCTCACCAGGTTCGTGAGGCTGAAGGCGACCTCGTCGGACGTGAGGCCAAGCGCATCGCGGTTTTTGGTAGCAAGGTCGATGGCGCGCGGCTCGATATCGGTAGCAGTGCAGGTGACGTGGCCGCGACGCTCCCAGGCAAGCGAGAGCGAGATGCAGCCCGTGCCGCAGCCGACCTCGAGAACGCGGGCAGTGCGGGGCTCGGCTGGGGCAGGTACGTTGGCCTCGGCGGCATCTTGCGCGGGAGTCGTCTGTTGGTCGTTGCCCTCAATGGCGATGCCGTATTCGTCGAGCTCGGGCTCGGGGGTTTCCATGGCCTCTACTTCTGCCGCCTGCGCGGCGGCTTCCTCGGCCTCGCGATCGGCAAGCTCCTCGGCATAGGCGCGGCTACCGAGCACGTCGCTACCCAGCGCAGCCTCATCGGCGGCCGTCAGGTTGGCGGCACGGCGCTCGGCGGTCGCGCGTTCGTCGGCCAGCGCCGCCTCGGCTTTGCGAGCCTGCTCGACCTCATCGTTCCAAGGCAGCTCCACGCGCTGGCGGGCGGCGGCCTCGGGGCTCAGCACCTCGACATCCAGGTAGTTGAGGACTTCTTCGACGAGCATCTCGGTCTCGGGGCGCGGGATGAGCACGCCGGGGGCGCACGCAACATCGATCATGCGAAACTGCGTGCTACCGGTGATGTACTGCAGCGGCTCGCCCTTCGCGCGACGGACGACCGCCGCGTGCATGGTCTCGAGCTGCGCCGCGTCGAGCGTCTCGTCCATGCGCATATACAAGTCGATACGCGCCAGGCCCGTTGCCGCGCACAGCAGCCACTCGGCAGAAAGACGGGGGTGTTCCTCGCCGCGCTCGGCCAGGTACTCCTTGGTCCACTCGAGACAACGCTTGATGG
>CABRFW010000298.1 GCA_902470265.1 uncultured Collinsella sp. | reverse complement strand
TGGTGCGGTAGTTCCAGCAACGGTCGCAGCACTCGCCCTCGGCTGCCTCGATGGCAACGGAGAGCTCCTCGCCCTGGGTCAGCTCAACATCGGAGACGATGTAGAACTCGGCCAGGTCGAGGGCCTTATCACCGGTCAGCAGCGCGTACATCTCGGCGGGAACGACCGCCTTGACGCGGACCTGCTGGCTCTTGGTGAAGGTGCCGGCGGAGCGGGCATCCTCAAGGGCCTTGGTCACGGCGCTACGGAGCTCGAGCGAAGCCTCGAGCACGCCCTCGAACTCATTGGCCTCGTCGACCGTGATGGGCGACTTGTACCAATCGAGGAGCGCGGCGTACTTCTGGTGATCGACGCAGCCGGCGGGCGCATAGGCCATGGCCTCGTCGACCGTGTAGGACAGGATCGGCTGCAGGTCGCGCATGAGCATCGAGAAGAGCTCGGCAAGCACGGTCTGGGCGCTGCGGCGCTCGAGCGAGCCGGGCTTCTCGCAGTACAGACGGTCCTTCAGGGCGTCGAGGTACACGTTGGAGAGCTCGGTAACCACGAAGTCGTAGAGCGCACGGTAGGCGCGCGGGAACTCGTAGCTGGCGTAAGCATCGTCGACCTCGGCCTGGACCTGGGTCAGGCGGGCAACCATGAGCTTGTCGAGCGGCAGCAGGTCGGCAAAGGCGACGCCGTCGGTCTCGGGCTCAAACTGACCCTCGAGCTCGGAGAGCAGGAAGCGCAGCGTGTTGCGGAAACGACGGTAGGCATCGGACGTACGAGCAAGGATCTCGTGGTCGATGGACACGTCGGAGCTGGTATCGACGGAGGCAACCCACAAGCGGATGATGTCGGCGCCCATCTCGTCGCAGACCTTGTTGGGGTCGATGACGTTGCCGAGCGACTTGGACATCTTGCGGCCCTGGCCGTCGAGCGTGAAGCCCTGCGAGACGACCGCCTTGTACGGAGCGTGGCCGTTGGCTCCAACCGAGGTGAGCAGCGAGCTCTGGAACCAACCGCGGTGCTGGTCGGAGCCCTCGAGGTACACATCCGCCGGATACTCCAGCTCGGGACGGTACTCGCAGACGGCCTTCCAGGAGACGCCGGAATCCCACCACACGTCGAGGATGTCCTTATCGGCCTTGAGGTGATGGCCGCCGCACTTGGGGCAGACGCAGGCCTCGCCCAGGTAGCTCTCGGGAGCGTCGGTGAACCAGGCGTCGGAGCCCTTCTCGTGGAAGAGCTTGATGACGGCGTCGAGCGTGGCGTCGTTCATGACCTTCTCGCCGCAGTCGGCGCAGGTGTAGCTGGGGATAGGCACGCCCCAGTTGCGCTGACGGCTGATGCACCAGTCGGGACGCTGCTCGACCATGGCGCCGATGCGGTTGGCCGCGTGGGCCGGATACCACTTGACGTTCTCGCGGACCTCCTTGCCAGCCTGCTCGCGCAAACCAGTCTTGTCCATCGAGACAAACCACTGGTCGGTAGCACGGAAGAGCACCGGGTGCTTGCAGCGCCAGCAGTGCGGATAGCTGTGCGTGATCTTCTTCTCGAGGACCAGGGTGCCGCGCTCGCGCAGGAACTCGATGATGTGCGGGTTGGCCTCATCGGTATCCATACCGCTGAAGGGGCCACCGGTGCCAAACTCCTCGCCGGTGTAGAACTTGCCGTCGTCATCGACCGGCATGCAAATGTCGGTGATGCCCTCCTTGAGGCAGGCGAAGTAGTCGTCGACGCCGTGGCCGGGAGAGTTGTGGACGATACCGGTACCGTCATCGACACCGACGTAATCGGCCAGCAACGCCACGCCCTCAACACCGTCAAAGATCGGCTGCTTGTAGTGGATGTGGTGGAAGGTCTCGCCGGGGACCACATAGGGCTTGCCGTCAACCATAACCGGGGTGTACTCCCAGCCAAACTCCTCGCAGCACTTGGGAGCCAGGTCCTCGAGCATGACCTCGGCACGACCCTCGTGCTCAACGGCGACATAGGCGGCGCCGGGCTTGAGGGAAACTGCCTGGTCGGAGGGGATGGTCCACGGCGTGGTCGTCCAGATGATAAAGTCAACCGGGCCGTCGAAGTTCTCGAGGCCGGCGGGCTTGGAGG
>CABRFW010000297.1 GCA_902470265.1 uncultured Collinsella sp. | reverse complement strand
CGTACCAGTATACCGAGCCGCGCGGACACCGACGCAAATCACACCACGACTCCGTCCGCCACCGTAGGGCCAGCCCCAGCAGATTTGGCGCAATGGGGTCAGGTTAGTCTGCACCACGTTGATGCAAAGAAACCTGACCCCCAATGCGCCAATCTCGGAGCCGCCGATGTCATGGCAACGGTAGCGAGCGGCGGCCAGAGCGAACAAATTGGCATGAAAAGAGGGCAGCATAGACCTTTTGGTCATGCCGCCCTCTTTGAATGACAAGTTGTCGCTCTGGACGCCGCGCAGCGTCAACCAAGTTACAGGCCGAGCATAGGCTCCAGGACGAAGAAGTATGCGAGCACCACGATGCCCAGGACGATGCGGTAGACGCCGAAGCACTTAAAGTCGTGACGACGGACAAAGCCCATGAGCCACTTGATGGCGATGAGCGAAACCACAAAGGCCACGACGCAGCCCACGCCCAAGATGGCGACCTCGTTGGCGCCAAACGTGCCGCCCTTAATGAAGTACTTGACCAGCTTGAGCGCGCTCGCACCGAACATAACGGGGATGGCCAGGAAGAACGTGAACTTGGATGCCACCGAGCGCGTGCAGCCCAAAAGCAGGCCACCGATGATGGTGGAGCCAGAGCGCGACGTACCCGGCACCAGCGAAAGTACCTGGAAGCAACCGATGCCCAGCGCCGTCTTCCAGCTCAGGTCCTCGAGCGTAGTGATGGAGCCAAAGTCCAGGTCCTCGTCATCGTCCTCATCCTCGGCAACTGCCGCCGCGGGCGCCGCAAAGTGCGCACCGGCGGGACGTCCGCCCGCCACCACGGCGCGCGAGCCAAACGAACCCGCAACGGCCATTTCCTCGCGCTTGCTGGCACGCCAGTTCTCGATCACGATAAACAGCACGCCGTACACGATGAGCGCCAGCGCCACGACGGGAGCGTTATAGAAATGCTCCTCCATCCAGTCGTTGAGCGGCAGGCCAATCGCCGCGGCGGGAATACAGCCGAGCACGATCTTGCCCCACAGCACCCAGGTGTCGCGACGGCCCTCCTTGCCCTTGCTAGGCGAGAACGGGTTGAGCTCGTGGAAGAACAGCACACAGACGGCCAGAATGGCGCCAAGCTGAATCACGACCAGGAACATATTCCAGAACGTCTCGCTCACGTTCATCTTGACGAACTCGTCCACCAAGATCATGTGGCCCGTCGACGAAACCGGCAACCATTCGGTGATGCCCTCGACCAGGCCCATGAAGGCAGATTTTAGAAGCTCGATGATATCCAAAGGGACCCCCCTCGTTAGACACCCGCCGGTAGATGTTCTGCGGACGATGCGGGCGATGTCCCATTATCAACCGTTGGCAGTGCGACCGCGCCTGCCCTTACCAAAAAACTCGCCCGTTCACAGAATTGCGAGCGGTCAAACCGAAATCCTTGGGTATAACTGCAACAAGATAAAGTGTCCGGCGGCCAACGCGCCCGCGCCCGCCCGACGCACGAGCCCCACGCCCGTGCGATAGACCAAGGAGGAAACCATGAACGAGGGCTACACCAAGGTATTTGTTTCACTCGACGGTACTGAGCAGCAGGATTTTGTGCTCGCACGCGCCATCAAGGTCGCCGCGAACAACGGCGCTAAGCTGATCATCGGCCACGTCATCGACTCCACCGCGCTCGAGAGCGCCGGTTCCTATCCGGTCGACCTGGTCAACGGCTTGGAGGAGGCCTTTAACAACTCCATCGCCAAGCAGCTCGAGGAGGCCAAGGCCAATCCCGACATTCCCGAGGTCGAGGTCATGATTCGTACCGGCCGCATTCGTGAGACGCTCAAGGATGAGATGCTCGACGTGGTCAAGCCCGATCTGGTGCTCTGCGGCGCCCGCGGCCTGTCCTCAATTAAGTACGCGCTCCTGGGTTCGATTTCGACGTTCCTGCTGCGCAATACGGACTGCGACATTTTGGTCGTGAAGTAGCGTTGCTCCCACCGGCCGCGGGGCCTGCGGGGTTTCCACGGGCACGTCCTCGCCGCGTTGCGGCTGCGGGATATGCCCTTTGGAAACCCCTCCCGGCCCCGCGGCCTTCGCAGCCTTACTTCAGCGA
>CABRFW010000296.1 GCA_902470265.1 uncultured Collinsella sp. | reverse complement strand
AGAAGCTCGGCAAGAAGAACATCGGTACCACCAAGCGCGGCATCGGTCCGTGCTATCAGGACAAGATGGCCCGCATCGGCCTGCGCATGCAGGACATGCTGGACGAGGCACTGTTCCGCGACAAGCTGGAGACCGCTCTCGCCCGCGTGAACCCCGAGCTCGAGCTCATCTACAACCTGCCCACCTACACCGTGGACCAGATTTGCGACGAGTACCTGCCGATGGCCGAGCGCCTGCGTCCCTACATCACCGAGACGAGCCTGCTGCTCAACAACATGATCGATGAGGGCAAGGACCTGCTGTTTGAGGGCGCCCAGGCGACGCTACTCGACATCGACCACGGCACCTATCCGTACGTGACGTCTTCCAACTGCACCGCCGGCGGCGCCATCACCGGCTCCGGCGTCGGTATGAAGAACGTCAACCGCGTGCTGGGCGTCATGAAGGCCTATATCACCCGCGTCGGTTCGGGCCCCATGCCCACCGAGCTTTCCTATGAGTCCGAGGCTGGCCACACGCTGACCGAGGAGGGCTATGAGTACGGCGTGACCACTGGTCGCCGTCGTCGTTGCGGCTGGTTTGACGGCCCTATCGCCAACTATGCCTCGCGCGTCAACGGCCTTACCGACATCGCCATGACCAAGCTCGACGTGCTTTCGGCCTTCGACACCATTAAGGTGTGCGTTGCCTATGACGTCGATGGCGAGCGTTACACGAGCGTGCCCGAGCACCAGGTGCGCTTTGAGCATGCCAAGCCCATCTACGAGGAGCTTCCTGGCTGGAAGTGCGATATCACCGGCTGCCGCAGCTTTGAGGAGCTGCCGCAGGAGGCTCAGGACTACGTGGCGTTTATCGAGGATCTGGCACACACCCGCGTGACGTTCATTGGCGTTGGCGCTGGTCGCGAGCAGATCATCAACCGATTCTGGAAGTAATCGGGACTATTTGGTTATTGCGATATACCCCTTTGCAGCCCGGACGGGCGGCCGAGGGGTATATTTGCTTGCAAAGGGCTCGCGCGGAGCGGGCCGTTCATCCATAGAGGAGGCACCCTTGAAGGCGGACACTCAAACCATCGACATCCTGTTGTTGGGCAGCGGCGGCCGCGAGCATGCTTTGGCAGCTAAGCTCGCAGCATCACCGCGCGCCGGCAAGCTCTACATTGCGCCGGGTAACGGCGGCACCGCGAGCTGCGGCGAGAACGTTGTTCTCGACGACTGCGATCCTGCGGCCGTGGCGGCGTTTGCGCAGAGCCACGGATGCGGACTCGTGGTAATTGGCCCCGAGGCTCCGCTCGTAGCGGGCGTGGCCGACGCCGTGCGCGCGGCGGGTATTCCCTGCTTTGGCCCGGGTGCCGAGGGCGCCCAGATGGAGGGCTCCAAGCTGTTCTCCAAGCAGCTCATGGAGCGTGCGGGCATTCCGACGGCAGCCTATGGTTCGTTTACCGACGAGGCTTCGGCTCTCGCCTACGTGCGCGAGCAGGGCGCCCCGCTGGTCGTGAAGGCCGACGGCCTTGCCGCGGGCAAGGGCGTTATCGTGGCGACCGAACTTGAGCAGGCCGAGGAGGCCGTGCGCGAGTGCTTTGGTGGCACCTTTGGCGATGCCGGCAGCACCGTGGTTATCGAGGAGATGCTCGTTGGTCCCGAGTGCTCACTGCTGGCCTTTACCGACGGCAAGACCGTGCGCCCCATGGCTACCTCGCAGGACCACAAGCGCGCGCTTGAGGGCGACCTTGGTCCCAACACCGGCGGCATGGGTGTCTACAGCCCGGTGCCCATCGTGACCGACGAGGAGCACGCCACCATGGTGAAGGTCATGGAGCAGACCGTGGCCGAGCTCGCTGCCGAGGGTATCGACTACCGCGGCTGCCTGTACGGCGGCTTTATGCTCACCCCCGCCGGTCCCAAGGTGCTGGAGTTCAATGCCCGCTTTGGCGACCCCGAGACGCAGGTCGTGCTGCCGCGCCTTAAGAACGACCTGGTTGAGGTCATGCTGGCTTGTGCCAACTGCGAGCTCGATCAGATTGAACTCGACTGGCGTGACGAGTGGGCCGTGGCTGTTGTCCTGACGAGCGCGGGCTACCCCGGCAGCTACGAGAAAGG
>CABRFW010000295.1 GCA_902470265.1 uncultured Collinsella sp. | reverse complement strand
GCAGTCCATGAAATCCGTCTTGCCTTATGCCAAGAACTCCTTGGTGGTCGCCACGATGTTGGCGGCGTCCAGGCCATACTTGTGCAAGAGCTCGGCACCCGGGCCAGACTCACCGAAGGTGTCGTTGACGCCGATCTTCTTGAGCGACGTCGGGCACTGCTCGCACAGGACGTCGGCAACGGCGCTGCCCAGGCCACCGATCACAGAGTGCTCCTCGACGGTCACGACGTGACCGGTCTTGGTGGCGCTCTTGACGATCAGGTCGGCATCGATGGGCTTGATGGTGTGCATGTTGATGACCTCGGCGTCGATGCCCTCGGCAGCGAGCTGCTCGGCGGCCTCGAGAGCCTCGCCGACCATCAGGCCGCAGGCAATGATGGTCACATCGGCGCCCTCGCGCATGACAATGCCCTTACCCAACTCGAACTTGTAGGTCTCGGGGTCGTTGATAACCGGCGAGGCCAAACGAGCGAAGCGCATGTACACCGGACCGTCGCACTCGTAGGCGGCGCGCGTCACGGCGCGGGCCTCGACGTCGTCGGCAGGAACGATCACAGTCATGCCAGGGATGACGCGCATGAGGGCGATATCCTCGCAGCACTGGTGTGTGGCGCCGTCCTCGCCCACCGAGATACCGGCGTGCGTGGCGCCAATCTTAACGTTGAGATGCGGGTAGCCGATGGAGTTACGGACCTGCTCAAAGGCGCGGCCGGCGGCAAACATGGCAAAGGTGCTCGCGAAGGCAACGCGGCCGGTGGTCGCGATACCGGCGGCGACGCCCATCAGGTTGCTCTCGGCAATGCCCACATCGAAGAAACGATCGGGGCAGGCGGCCTTGAACTTGCCGGTCTGCGTGGCGGCGGCCAGGTCGGCGTCGAGGACCACAAAGTCATCGTGCTCGTTGGCGAGCTCGACGAGGGCCTCGCCGTAGCTTACGCGCGTGGCGATTTTTTTGACGTCTGCCATCCTAGAGCTCCTCTCCGGCGGCCGTGAGCTCTGCCATGGCCTGCTCAAACTGTTCATCGTTGGGGGCCTTGCCGTGCCAACCAACCTGGTTCTCCATAAAGGAAACGCCCTTGCCCTTCATGGTCTCGGCGATGATGGCGGTCGGCTGACCCTTGGTGGCGCGGGCCTCGGCAAAGGCGGCGCGGATCTGATCGAAATCGTTGCCGTCGGCAAGCTCCACCACGTGGAACTTAAAGGCGCGGAACTTGTCGGCGAGCGGCATGGGGTCGTTGACCTCCTCGACGGGGCCGTCGATCTGCAGGCCGTTGTGGTCGACGATCACGCAGAGGTTATCGAGCTGCTGGTTGCCGGCAAACATGGCTGCCTCCCAGACCTGGCCCTCCTCGCTCTCGCCATCACCCAGCAGGGCGTACGTGCGGTAAGTATCGCCCCAGTGCTTGGCGGCAACCGCCATGCCCACGGCGGCGGAGATGCCCTGGCCGAGCGAGCCGGTGGACATATCGACGCCCGGGGTGTCGTTCATGTTGGGATGACCTTGCAGGTGGCTGCCGATATGGCGCAGCGTCTCGAGATCCTCCTTGGGGAAGAACCCACGCTCGGCGAGCACGGCGTACAGGCCCGGAGCGCAATGGCCCTTGGAGAGCACAAAACGGTCGCGATCGGCCTTGCGGGGATCGGCCGGGTCGACGTTCATTTCCTCAAAGTACAGATAGGTCATGATGTCGGCAGCGCCGAGCGAACCGCCCGGATGGCCGGACTTGGCAGCGTGCACGCCGGTGACGATGCCCTTCCTTACCTCGTTGGCAACCTTTTTGAGCTCTTCGTCGCTCATTGTGCCTTCCTTTCATCCTCATTAGACAAAATGCGCACGGCACGGAAAGGTAATCCCAACACAGCCGCAATGCACGTACGTCATTCATTATGCTGGAAACTGATGGCTTTACCAGAGTTTTTATCATTATTTGAACAATTTAGCAGGCAGAACCGCTGATGAAACGGTTTATCAATGTGAACGTCTTTTGGATGGAACGCGATCGACCCTACGCGCTAATGTCCTTGAATCCCTCGCCGAAGGCTTCCGTAACGTCGGCAACCGTCACGATGGCATGAGGATCGCGCTCGCGCACGATCGTCTTGAAGATCGGAA
>CABRFW010000294.1 GCA_902470265.1 uncultured Collinsella sp. | reverse complement strand
TCATTTTAAAGTCGTCCGGAGCAACAAAATCGGCCCCCGTTTCGTGAAAACGGGGGCCGAATGGGCTTCATGGCCTGCCTGGCAGGCTTGGCACCGGCGCTATTTGATCACACGCACGCGATACATCGACGGAATCTGCTTGAGCGCCTCGATCGTGCTGCCGTCCAGGTGCTCATCGGTGTCGAACATGGTGTAGGCGTTCTCGCCAGCGGACTCGTTGGTCATGCGCTGCACGTTGGCGTTGTCCTTGGCGAGAATGGCCGTGATCTGGCCGATCATGTTGGGCACGTTGGCATGCAGGCAGGCAATGCGGCTTGCGGCGCGCGCCTTGCCCATGCTGCAGGCGGGGTAGTTGACGCTATGTGCGATGTTGCCGTTCTCCAGGTAATCCTTGAGCTCGCTGATGGCCATGTCGGCGCAGTTGGCCTCGGCCTCGCCGGTGCCGGCGCCCGAATGCGTGGTGATAAACGTGTTGGGCATCTTGACGGTCTTGGGCGTGGCAAAGTCGCAGCTAAACCAGCTGAGTTTGCCTGCACGCAGGGCGGCGTCGACGGCATCCTCGTCAATGATGGTCTCGCGCGCGTAGTTGATGAGCACGGCGTCCGGGGCCAGCAGGTTAATCTGCTCGGTGCTGATCATACCGATGGTGTCGGCCTTGCTGGGCACGTGCACGGTGAGGTAGTCGCAGCCGCGGCACAGATCCTCGAGCGTGCCCACGCGCTGCACCTCGCGGCTCAGCACCCATGCGTGCTCGACGGAAATGAACGGGTCGTAGCCGTAGACGTCCATGCCCAGATCGACACAGGCGTTGGCGACCTTGGAGCCCACGTTGCCCAGACCGATGACACCGATGCGCTTGCCCTTGAGCTCGCGGCCCACAAAGGCCTTCTTGGCCTTTTCGGCATCGACCTGAATCTCGGGGTCGTCGGCGTTGTTGCGCACCCAGTTCATCGACTGCACGACGCCGCGGCTCGAAAGCACCAGCATGCCCAGGACGAGCTCCTTGACGGCGTTGCTGTTGGCACCGGGGGAGTTAAAGACGACGACGCCTTTCTTGGCGTACTCCTCGACGGGGATGTTGTTGACGCCGGCGCCGCAGCGGGCGATGGCGCGGATGCCCTCGGGCAGCTCGTAGCCGTGCAGGTCGGTGGAACGCATCAGGATAGCGTCGGCCTCCTCGGCGGTGCCCACAAACTCGTAGCCCTCGCCAAACTCGACTTTGCCGTCCTTGGTAATGTCGTCGATGGTTTTAATCTTGCGCATGAAAAACTCCTTAGCGGATTTGTTTATAACAAGTGGTTTGAAGTGGCTGGTCGGCCCGCTCGTTGCGGGCTAGTTAGATCGCGGACTCAAACTATGCTGCGCTTCGAAGTCCTTCATATACGAGGCCAGTGCCTGCACGTCTTCCATGGTGACGGCGTTGTACACGCTGGCGCGCATGCCGCCGACGAGGCGATGACCCTTGACGTTTTGGATCTGGTGCTCGGCCGCGCCTGCGACAAAGGCGGCGTCGAGGTCGGCATCGCCGGTACGGAACGTGACGTTGGCGATGGAGCGACTGTCTGTCTGTGCGGTGCCGTGGAATAGTTTGCTGTTCTCGAGCAGGTCGTAGAGCAGGTTGGCCTTGGCCCAGTTGCGCTCGGCCATGGCGGCAAGTCCGCCGGTCTGTTCAACCCAATGGAACACCTTGCCGCACACGTAGATGCCAAAGGTGTTGGGCGTGTTGAGCATGGAGCCCTTGGCGGCTTGGGTCTTAAGGTTCAGGTACTGCGGCGTCTGCGCAAAGGCCGGGTCGTCGGCGATCAGGTTGTCGCGCACGATGACCACGGTCACGCCCGCGGCGCCGGCGTTTTTCTGCGCACCGGCGTAAATGAGCCCGTAGCGCTCAACGTCGAGCGGCTGCGACAGAAAGCAGCTCGAGACATCGGCGACCAGCGGCACGTCGCCGCAATTGGGCAGCTCGTGGTACATGGTGCCAAAGATGGTGTTGTTCTGGCAGATGTAGACGTAGTCGAGCCCGTCGCCCGCAGCCTCGGCGGCAATACGCGCGTTGATGTCGGCCATGTCGGGGATGCGGTCGAAGTTGGTGTCTTCGGAGCTCGCGAGCAGCACGGC
>CABRFW010000293.1 GCA_902470265.1 uncultured Collinsella sp. | reverse complement strand
CATGGTGGTGTCGCCGATGTAGGACAGGTGTGGAACCTTGGAGCCCTCACCGATCGTGGACTTCTTGATCTCCACGTGCGTGCCGGCCTTGGAACCGTCGAGCATGTGGGTACCCGGGCGCAGGTAGGCGCGTGGGCCGCAGTCGACGCCGTTCTCGATGACGGCCTCGATGGCGATGGTCTCATCGATGGTGCAGCCACTGCCGACGGTGGTGTCGGTGAGGCGGCTGTTGGGGCCGAGCTGGCACTCCTCGCCCACGGTGACGTGGCCGATCAGGTGCGTCTGCGGCCACACGACGGTGTCGCGGCCGATGACGGCATCGGGACCGATCCAGGCCTGCGTGGGATCGATGAACGTGACGCCCTCGGCCATCCAGTGCTCGTTGATGCGGTCGCGCGCGATGGCGGTGAGCTGCGCGAGCTGAATGCGGCTGTTGACGCCCAGGCCGTCGCGGTAGTCGTCGCAGTGGAAGATGGAGACTGCCTGGCCGTGGCCTTTGAGGATCTCGAGCATGTCGGGCAGGTAGTACTCGGACTGCGCGTTGTCGTTGCCGATCTCGTTAATGTGGGCGGCGAGCTGCACGCCGTCGAAGGCGTAGCAGCCGGCGTTGCACTCGAGCAGCGTGGCGGCCTGCTCGGGCGTGCAGTCCTTCTGCTCGATGATACGCTCGATCTGACCGTCGGCGCCCAGCTTGATGCGGCCGTAGCCGAAAGGATCGGGCGGGGTCATGGTCATGACGGTGCAGGCGAGCTCGCCGGTAGCGACGGTCTGCGCGAACTTGGCGACGGTGTCGGCGGTGATGAGCGGCAAGTCGCCGTTGAGCACGACGACGGGGCCTTGCGTGATGCCGCAGGCCTCGAGCGCGACCTTCACGGCGTGGCCGGTGCCCAGGCGCTCGGTCTGCTCGACGCACTCGACCTTGGTGGCGCTGTTGGCGTAGGTGCCGTCGATAAGGGCGCGCATCTCGTCGGCGTGGCTGCCGATGACGACCACGACACGGCTGCAGCCGGCCTTGATGGTAGCGTCGACGATCCACTGGACCATGGGCTTACCCAGGATCTTGTGCGAAACCTTGCAGTGGTTCGACTTCATGCGGGTGCCCTCGCCGGCAGCGAGGATAATTGCGGTTGCGTCCATGTGATCTCCTGTTACGTTATAGAGACGTGTGTTTGGAAACGATACACGGCGCAATATGATACCGCAGGCATATGTTGAGCGCGTAGCGATTGGTTTGCGGCGGTTGAGGCTTGCGCCGCCGGCATGGCGTTTGCACTGCTTGCGTGCGGCGTTGGCGGTGCTGCGGAGCTGTCGTTTGAGCGAGGGGACGGGGGTGCCCGTGGACAACATACGAGAGGAGTTTGGCGGCGAGCCCGTCGCGGCATTCTCGATGTCGCATCCAGCTGTGCCGGCGCTCTATATAGTGCTGACGCTGGGGCTCACCATGTTCTCGATGCAGCCGGTGCTGATTGCGCTGTCGCTTGCGGGCGGGCTGGCGTATGGATTTGCGACGCGTGGGGCTGCCCGCACGCTGGGCGCACTTCGCTGGCAGCTGCCGGTGATTTTGATTATCGCGCTGGTCAATCCACTGTTTAGCGCTTCGGGTTCGACGGAGCTGTTCCGTATTGGCATGCGCGCGGTGTATCTGGAGAGCATGGTATATGGCCTGTGCATGGGCGGGCTGTTTGTGGCGAGCGTGCTGTGGTTTGAGGCCGCGGCGTCGATGCTCGAATACGACAAGGTGCTCGCGCTTTTGGGTAACGCCGCACCGGTGATCGCGCTCATGATCTCGATGTGCATGAGGCTTATCCCGCAGTTTTTGCGCCGCGGCCGCACGGTGCTGGCGGTGCAGGACGCGATTGATGTACCGGGGCGTGCGCCGGCCGACCCCGTGCGCTCGCGCTTGCGGGCATCGAGTGTGTTGATGGGCTGGGGCATGGAAGATTCGCTGGAGCGCGCGGACGCGATGCGCTCGCGCGGGTGGGGTGCCGCGACGCGTCGTACGACGTATGCGCGGTATCGGCTGGGGCGCAGCGACGTTGCCGCGCTGGTTGGGCTTGCGCTGTTTGGTGCTGCCGCGGTGGCGGTGGCGTGGACCGCGACGACGCAGTATTCGTTTT
>CABRFW010000292.1 GCA_902470265.1 uncultured Collinsella sp. | reverse complement strand
TTGGCTCGCTCACGGCCATCTTCCGCTCGATGCTGCTCGCCTACAACGGCAATATTGAGATTTACGTGCCCTGGTGGTCCATGGCGGCGTGCGCAGGAATTGGCTTTGCGACCTACCTGGTCGTGGCGCTGCTGCACACGCGCTCCATCAGGCGCGTCAGCCTGGCCGAGGCGCTCAAGGTCCAGGAATAGGAGGGCTCATGGCCAGATCGGCAGAAGAGCTCAAGCAGCTTTCCGTCAAAGAGTTCACCGAGGCGGCGAAGATCTACGAGTCCGGCCATGCCGGAATCTACGAGATGTGCAAGGACGACTATCCGCAGATGCTCGAGGAGCTCGCGCTCGAGCCGTTCGAGGACGTGCTCGACGTGGGCTGCGGAACCGGAGCAGTCCTGGAGCTGCTGCACGGGGAATACCCGGGCAAGCACCTGACGGGGCTCGACCTCACGCCCAAAATGATCGAGGCGGCACGCGCCAAGCAGCTCGGGAACGTCCGCTTCGTCGTCGGGGACGCCGAAGCCCTGCCCTTCGAGCCGCAAAGCTTCGACGCCGTGCTCTGCTCCAACAGTTTCCATCACTATCCGCACCCCGAGAGGTTCTTCGCCGAGGCGGCCCGAGTCCTGCGCCCCGGCGGGCGCCTGATTCTCCGCGACTACACGTCGAGCGACTTCGTGGTATGGCTCATGAACACCTTTGAGCTGCCGTTGGCGCGCCTCGCAGGCCACGGCGATGTCCGGATCTGCAAGGTGTCCGAGCTTCGTGCGCTCGCCGAGAGCGCCGGATTCCTCCTGCTCAAGCTCGAGGCGCAGAAAGGCTTCCGCGCCCACCTGGTTGCGCGCAAGCCCACCTAGGCCGACCACACATCACACGCATTTTGGGACGGGGGATTTTGTCCCACGCGACGCCTTTCCTGCCAGATGCCGATGACGTGCTGCATGCCCAGGCTCACACAGGCGATGGCGACCCAGCAGCAGGCGCCCAGCAAGAGTGGTCATTTAAGACTGTCCCCAACGACTAGGTGCTTCCGTTTCTGTGCTTGACTTCGACCCTACTTCAATGGGTACCATCCCTTATGTCTGTAACGCCATATAGACCGAGGGGATATATCTATGACCGCAACCGCGCCCGCCGCACCCGCCGCACCCGCCAAGGTGTACTTTACGAACCTGCGCACGCATGCTCGCGAGAGCCAGCTCGACAAGCTCAAGCGCCTCATCCGTCGCGCCGGTATCGAACAGATCGATTTTGAGAACAAGTTCGTCGCTATCAAGATTCACTTTGGCGAGCTGGGCAACCTGAGCTTTTTGCGCCCCAACTACGCCCGCGCCGTCGCGGATGTCGTGAAGGAGCTGGGCGGCAAGCCCTTCCTCACCGACTGCAACACGCTCTACGTCGGTAGCCGCAAAAACGCGCTCGAGCACATCGACACCGCTTATCAGAACGGCTTTACCCCGTATGCCACGGGTTGCCAGATCATTATCGCCGACGGCCTCAAGGGCACCGATGAGGCGCTCGTCCCGGTCGAGGGCGGAGAGTATGTGCACGAGGCCAAGATCGGCCAGGCGCTCATGGACGCCGACATCGTGATTAGCCTCACCCATTTTAAGGGCCATGAGCAGGCTGGCTTTGGTGGCGCCATGAAGAACCTGGGTATGGGCGGCGGCAGTCGCGCCGGCAAGATGGAGCAGCACGCCGCCGGCAAGCCGAACGTCGCGACCGAGCACTGCGTTGGCTGCCGTGCCTGCGAAAAGATCTGCGCGCACAACGCCATCTCGTTCGACGACACCCGCGAGCGCGAGCTTGCCAGCGGCAACACCCGCACGGTGCACGTGGCCACCATCGACCACGATCGCTGCGTGGGCTGCGGACGCTGCATCGGCGTGTGCAACCAGGACGCCATCAAGCCCGGCTATGACGCCGCGGCCGATGTGCTCAACTGCAAGATCGCCGAGTACACCAAGGCCGTCGTCGACGGCCGCCCGAGCTTCCACATCTCGCTCGCCATGGACATCAGCCCCAACTGCGACTGCCATCCCGAAAACGACACGCCTATCGTCAACGATATCGGCATGTTTGCGAGCTTCGACCCGGTCGCCATCGACCAGGCCTGCGCCGATGCCGTCA
>CABRFW010000291.1 GCA_902470265.1 uncultured Collinsella sp. | reverse complement strand
ATGAGCCCAAAAATGCCGGCACCTTACCGCGCGACAGGAAGTGGAACAGCAGCGTTCCCAAGCCGGCAAACAAAAGCGTCGCCGAAACCGAGAGACCGGTGAGCACGGGCACCAGTACCGTGGCACCAAACATGGCAAACATGTGTTGCAAACCCAACACGAACATGCGCGGGCGGCCGAGCGATGATGCATCGTAGATGGCATCGGTGACGGCGGGCGTCGAGGATTGGGACATGGAAGTCCTTTCATGATGGAAGGGCGATCAGGCATATCGGATAACCTGCCCGAACGATACGATCCGGACCATTGTACGTGATACGTCATGTCTCGCGCGCGCCGTCACCCGCAAGCGGTAGCGTTACTTCCAAACGCGCTCGGCAATGCGCTTGACCAGCGCGATCTTTGCCCACTGTTCGTCCTCGGTCAGCTTGTTGCCAATCTCGCAGCTGGCAAAGCCGCACTGGGGCGACAGGTACAGGTTCTCGAGCGGCACATACTTTGCGGCCTCGTGGATACGTTCGACGATAACGTCCTCGTCCTCAAGCTCAGCCGCCTTGGTGGTCACCAGGCCCAGCACGACCTTCTTGCCGGGAGCAACGTACTTGAGCGGCTCAAAGCCGCCGGCGCGTGGCGTGTCGAACTCCAGATAGAACGCATCGACGTCCTCGTTTGCGAACAGGTACGGCGCGATGGGATCGTAGCCGCCCTCAAAAGCGTAGGTGGAGTGGTAGTTGCCGCGGCATACGTGCGTGTTGATGACCAGATCGTCGGGCTTGCCCTCGATAGCGGCGTTGTTGAGCGCCACGCCCAGCTCGCTTACCTTTTGCAGGTCGACCGGGCTCATGCCGGTTTTGGCGACAAAATCGGTATCGCAGTAGATGCCCCAGGTACAGTCGTCAAACTGGATGTTGCGGCAGCCTGCTGCGTACAGGTCGGCGATCACCGTGCGATAAGCGGCTGCAATGGCGTCGGTGAGCTCTTCGTCGGTCTTATAGACAGCGCGCAGGCTCTCCTGCTGGCCGTCGCAGCGATCGAGCGTGACCTCAGAGAACGTCTGGATCGGCGCCGGAATGGTCTGGCGTGCGACCTGGCCCTCCCCCTCAAGCGCCTTGACGAACTTAAAATGCTCGACGAACGGGTGGCTCTCGCCGCTAATGGGACCAGTAACCACGGCGGTGTCGGCCGTCGTCTCCTCATCATGGAACATATAACCCGTACGCGAGGTACGGCGCTCAATGCCATTGAGACCCCACATAAAATCGAGGTGCCAGTAGCTGCGGCGGAACTCGCCATCGGTGATGACCTGTAGGCCGGCGGCCTTTTGCTTAGCCACCAAGTCGCGAATGGCCTCATCCTCGACGGCCTTAAGGCCGTCGTCATCGAGCGTACCCGCGGCGTAGGCGGCACGGGCGTCCTTCACGGCCTGCGGACGAAGAAAACTGCCGACGATATCGGCGCGAAACGGCGCGTTCGGTTGAATCGAAGTGCTCATAGATATCTCCCTTTGCATTGGTTGCTTTGCTGGGACAGAGTATGAGCGCTCATGTGGTCATCGTAAAATATATGTTTATAAGAGTTTGATATAGATAATTCCTATATCAGTTTGGACTGCAGTCAAGAGATTTGACCCGTGCAGAACGCAACAGTCTAGATATGCTGACGAATCGCGTCGATATAGGCCTGCCCATAGCGCGTGAGCGTCGTATTTTTGCGCGTGATAATGCCGATCTCCATATATTCGTCCACGTCGAGCGGAATCGAGATAATACCGGGGCCGTTGAGCTCATGGCTAATCACGCCCGAGCACACCGTATAGCCGTTGAGGCCCATGGCCAGGTTGAACAGCGTCGCGCGATCGCGCACGCGGATGTTCTTGCGTCGCTCAAACGTCGAGGTCAGCTCCTCGGAATAATAAAACGAGTTGTAGCTGCCCTGCTCGTAGGACAGGAAAGGATAGTCCTCGAGATCTTCGAGCGTCACGCTGGCATGGTCCGCCAGTGGATGGTCGGCGCACACGAAGACATGCGGCGCGGCGCAGAAGAGTCCTTCGAACACGAGCTCGTTGGCCGCCAGCATGCGCTCGATGACCTCGCGGTTATGCTCGGATAAGTACAGGATGCCCAG
>CABRFW010000290.1 GCA_902470265.1 uncultured Collinsella sp. | reverse complement strand
CGATGAGGGCGCTGCCGAGGTCGAGGAGCTCTCACAGCTTGTCGAGCGCTCGGGCCAGAAGACCTTCGCTGCCGATTCCGCTATCTCGATCAAGCCCATCTCCATCGCCAAGAGCCGCCGCATTGTGGAGTACGCCTTTGAGTACGCCCGCCGCTGCGGCCGCAAAAAGGTGACGGCCGTGCATAAGGCTAACATCATGAAGGCGACCGATGGCCTGTTCCTGCGCGTTGCGCGCGAGGTGGCCGCCAACTATCCCGATATTGAGTTCAACGACAAGATCGTCGACGCCACCTGCATGGGCCTGGTCCAGAACCCCAACGACTTCGATGTCCTGGTGCTGCCCAACCTGTACGGCGATATCGTCAGCGACCTGTGCGCCGGCCTGGTAGGTGGCCTGGGTATGGCCCCCGGCTCCAACATCGGTGCCGACTGCGCCATCTTCGAGGCAACGCATGGCTCCGCGCCCGATATCGCTGGCCAGGATATCGCCAACCCCACGGCCGAGATTCTGTCTGCGGCTATGATGCTCGATCATCTGGGCGAGAACGATGCGGCCAATCGTATCCGCGCCGCCGTGTCCGCCACGCTCGACGAGGGTAAGCAGGTTACCGGCGACGTGCGTCGTGCCCAGACCGGCTCCGTCGAGGGCGCCGTGGGCACGCAGGCCTTTGCCGATGCCGTTATCGCGCACCTGGCCTAAGACATGCAGGCTGCAAACGCCTAAATAGTACTTAAGTGTTTGCGTATAACCTAAGAATCAATACGCCCGGCACTCTGTCGGGCGTATTCTATTGAAGACTATGTTTCCTAACAAGGAGTAACTGATATGGGTCTGATTCAAAAGAAGGACGAGAAGGACGAGATCGACGGCATCCAGATCATCGAGCGCGGCGAAGGCCCCGACGGTGACGAGGACGAGAAGATCGATCTGGTCGCCGGTACGTCTGCCGAGCACATTGCCGCCGGCACGACGGCCGAGGAGGAGGACGCCCGACTGGAGGCTCAGATTGCCGCGGATGCCGCTGACGAGAATCTGATGCCCGAGGCCCAGGATGAGGACGACGATATTCTGGGTTCCGATGAAGACGACCGCGCATCCAAGCACAAGAAGACGATGATTGCCGCCTTCGTGGTTGCAGTCGTGATCGCTGCTGTGGTCGGCTTCTTTATCGGCAACGGTGGTTTTGGCGGCAAGGGCGTCGGCTCGGCGACCCTCACCGAGGACCAGCTCGATTCGACCGTGGCAAGCTACAGCTACAACGGCAAGAAGAGCGACATCACCGCGCGCGAGGCCATTGAGAGCCAGTACAGCCTCGACACCGTCAAGGATGGCGATGGCAACTACACCGCTCCCTCTGCCGACGTCATCCTGTCCTACGTGCGCAACAAGATCCTGCTCGACGCTGCCGAGGACGAGGGCATCACCGTCTCTTCTAAGGAGATGAAGAAGTACGCCGAGGATTCCATCGGCACTTCGGACTACAAGACCATGGCCACGCAGTATGGCGTGTCCAAGGACCAGGCCAAGCAGATCGTCCGTCAGTCCGCGACGCTGCAGAAGCTCTACAAGAAGAAGGTGGGCGATAGCTCCGCAAGCATGCCGACCGCCCCGACCGAGCCTGCTGACGGCAACGAGGAGACCGCGAGCAAGGACTACGCCGACTACATCATCAACCTTGCCGGTGACGAGTGGGATAGTGAGAAGGGCACTTGGAAGGACGCCGACAGCACCTATGCCAAGGCCTTTGCCGACGATGCCTTTACGGCCGATAGTGCGACCTATAAGCAGGCCATGACCGCCTATTACACCGCCTACCAGCAGTATTCTTCGCAGGCCTCGAGCGCCAGCTCCAAGTGGACCGAGTACGCTAACGGCCTGTACGCCAAGGCCAACATCAGCATCTACGGCCTGTTTGCGTAAAGATTTGTCTGAGCCACCGAGCGCGTAGCCGAAATATCTGAATAGCCCGCTAGAACGGATGTTGTTCTAGCGGGCTATTTGCGTTTAGGCGCTGGTGGCTAAATTATGCCTATGAATCTTTAAGTCCAAAAAGGTTATCGGCTTCATCGTCAGGCATATATTCCAGCACATCGCCCGGTTGGCAGTCGAGTGCCCGGCATATCGCGTCAAGAGTTGAAAAA
>CABRFW010000289.1 GCA_902470265.1 uncultured Collinsella sp. | reverse complement strand
TCCTCCTCGCGCGTGTCGGCGTACTCCGCCCAGCGCGTGGCGCAGATGAGGCCCACGTGCTTGGAGCCTGCCTGGTGATGACGCCAGGTATCCTTGGCAGGCACGTCGATGTCGAAGCCGTGATGCCCATGATGTTTGAGCGAACCCACGCGCAGGCCGCGACGGGTAAGCTCGGCGATGACCTTCTCGACGAGCGTGGTCTTGCCCGAGTTCTGGTAACCGATAAACGCGATCGCGGGGGCAGCCGGGGTGGGAGCTGCGGGCACGGCCGGGGCGGACGCGCTCGCGGGCGCGGCGCCGTCAGCAGCGGCGGCCTCGGCAGCAGCAGCTTGACGCTCCGCGCGATCCCATACGCCCGAGCGGCCACCCTCCTTGCGCAGCAGACGCACATCGACGATCTCCATGCCGCGATCGACGGCCTTGCACATGTCGTATATGGTCAGACACGCGGCACTCGCGCCGGTCAGCGCTTCCATCTCAATACCGGTCTTGCCCGTCACGCCAGCCGTGACCAGCACATGAAAGCCGACCTGCCCGTCGGGACGTGCCGGCGCCCAGCCCTCGGGCGTCTCGTCGACCGGCGTTCCTGCCGGAGCGATGGGCTCGATATCGCACTTGCTCTTGGTGATGAGCAGCGGGTGGCACATGGGGATGATGTCGCTCGTGCGCTTGATGGCCATGATGCCCGCCACGCGCGCACAAGCAAGCACGTCGCCCTTCTTGGCGCGGTCCTGCAGCACCATGGCCTGCGTCTCGGGATGCATGAGGATGGTGCCCTCGGCGATGGCGATGCGATGGGTCTCGGCCTTGTCAGACACGTCGACCATGCGCACCTCGCCCTTGGCGTCCACGTGCGTCAGCTCGTCGCGACGGGCATCGCGGGCGGGCTCGGTGGCAGCGCTGGTAGTCGGCTGCGCGCCTGCAACGGCATCGCCGGCCGCAGCCGTGACTTTGTGGGCAGACATCGCGGCCCTGCGAGCGGCCTTGGTGGCATCGGCGTACCTGCTCTTGGCCATATGATCATCCTCCGATTTGGGACATAAATCGTTGCGTGCCCTCAATTATCGCGTGTTCCTGCGGTTTGTGGGCCACGGCATCGCGCCAAATCGAAAGTACCTGCATATCATCACCACGGCGCAGCGCCTCACGCACCGAATACTCGGCATCACTGAACAGGCACGGACGCACGTTGCCATCGGCCGTCAGGCGCAGACGGTTGCAATTCGCACAAAAATGGTTGGACATGGCGCTAATGAAACCGACCGTTCCCGTCGCGCCAGGAAAGTGCCAATAGCGCGCAGGGCCCGCGCCGGCAGGAGCGTCGTTGATGCCGAGCGGCTCGAGCTCGCCCAGCCCCGCCGCGGCTGCCCCGGCATTGATGCGCGCCCGCAGCTCGTCACTCGGCACGGTGTCGCTCGCGTCCCACAGCTCGGGATTGAGCGCGGGCGCGTGAGGGTCTACGGCACAATGCGAGCTCGTGTGCTCGTCGCCGATGGGCATGTATTCGATAAATCGCAGGTGGATGGGGCGGTCGAGCGTGAGTCGCGCGAGGGCCGCCACATCCTGGTTGAGCCGGCGCACCACAACACAGTTGACTTTAACGGGCTCAAAGCCCCAAGCCAGCGCCGCGTCGATGCCAGCCATGGTCTGCTCGAGCCGACCCAGACGCGTGATCTTTCCAAACAGCGTAGGGTCGAGCGTGTCGAGCGAGATGTTGACGCGGTTAAGCCCGGCATCTTTGAGCTGCGGCGCCAGCTTGGGCAGCAGGGCGCCATTGGTGGTGAGCGAGATGTCCTCGATCTGCGGAATCGCGCGGATGTCGCGAATAAGCGGAATAATACGGCGGCTGACCAGCGGCTCGCCACCCGTCAGGCGCACGCGGCGAATGCCCTCCCCCGCCACCAAGCGCACAAAGCGGGCGATTTCCTCGGCGCTGAGCAGCTCGTCGTGCGCGCGGGGCGCCACGCCATCGGCCGGCATGCAGTAAATGCAGCGGAAATTGCACTTGTCGGTAACGGCAATGCGCAGGTAGTTGATATCGCGGCCAAAGCCGTCATGTTGCACGCGCCCGTCCACGCAATCCTCCCCTCACGCGGCGTTTTATTCTTCGGAAAACATAATACCCCACGCGAGAATCATGCCGACACCCGTACGACAGGACAGGTC
>CABRFW010000288.1 GCA_902470265.1 uncultured Collinsella sp. | reverse complement strand
TCTTCGTTGCAGTAGGGGAGTTTGCCCGTAATGTAGCCGAGCGTGATGGTGTTGTTGTTCGCCTTGAGCCAGGCGCGCTCATCGCCGGTGAGCGAGGATGATCCGCTGTTTTGCGCTGAATAGTTCGATTTGACCTCGTCGTTATAGCGGGGGTTGATGCGGTTGATTGCCGCCATTGCGGAGTTGATGTTGTCCATCAGGTCGGGGCGGCTTTTGGGAACGGCAAAGTAGTAGTCGCTCGAACCGACGTAGAACATGGGCGACGCCTCGGGCGACGAAATGGTGTCGTTCATGATGATGGCGTCGACCTCGCCGTTTGCGAGCGCGTCAAAGAGAACGGAGCCTCCGTCATACTCCCTGTATGTGCAGGCGATTCCCTCGTTGGCGAGCCACTGCTGGCCGACGATGGTTTGCATAACACCGGAGTTGTAACCGATGGTGAGACCCTGGAGTGCTTGAGGGTCACCCTTGGCCAGGTCGTCACGGTCGGGCCTGGCGTAGATGTAGTAGCGCTCGGTGCCCTCGGGGTTCGAGGAAAAGAGCAGCTTTTGGGCGCGTTCCTCGGAGTAGGAGATGTTGGGCATGAGGTCGATCTCGCCCGCCTCGAGCATGTCCATAAGCTCGGTGAAGGTGCCGGTGACGTATTCGTACCGCCAGCCGGGCGTGTAGTACGACAGGGTCTGGAGGTACTCGTAACCCCATCCCGAGAGACGCTCGCCGGGGGTGCCGTTCTGGAAGCCCTCGTTGTTGACGAGCCAGCCGACGCGGACCGTCTTGACTGGCTGACTAGAGTCATCGGCAAAAGCCTGGACAGGCGCGATGGAACTCAGTGCGGCAAGCGCGGCAAGCACAATGGCCAGGGCGCGACATATAACTGAACGAAGGACAGTGGCAGCTCTCACATGCAATCCTAACGAATCGAGACAATACCGCATAAGGATACCAGCTCAGCCTGCCCAGTCGGCAGCTGTACCGCTAAACGCTCCCGCCCGGCAGTCATCGGGGACGTTCTTAAACGACTAGTCATTGGGGACGTTCTTGTTTGACTGGTCATTTAAGAACGTCCCCAATGACTAGTTCCGTTTGCTGGGGAGGCGTGGGACAATACCGAGCGAACGTGATTGGTTGTCCGTGGAAGGGGTCGCGATGAAAAAGCTCAGGACGCTTGCCGATGTGCTGCGACAGGCTGGCTTTGCACGCATTACGGGCCTGTTTCTTATTTTCTATCTGCTTTGCTCGACGGCTGTCTGGCTGTCCGAGCCCACGACCCTCACGTTTGGCGATGGTCTCTGGTTTAGCTTTGAGACGGTCTCGACGATTGGCTTTGGCGATATCCCCGCTGAAACGCCGGTTGCCCGCGGCATTACCGTTATCCTAAGCGTCATCAGTATCTTCTATATCGCCATGCTTACGGGCGTGGCGGTGAACTACTGCAATACGCTTATCAAGATGCGCCAAAAGGACACCATGGCGCGCTTTATGGACGATCTTGAGCATTTGGAAGAACTCGACCGCGATGAGCTCGCCGATTTGTCGCGCCGCGTGCGCGAATACCGTCGCCGGCAACGATAGAACGGGTGCCGCGCGTCACGACGAGGGGGATTGCATATGAACATCACCGTCTACCTGGGCGCGAGCGTCGGCAACGACCCGGCGTTTCTGCCCGCAGTGCAGGAGCTGGGCAATTGGATTGGCGCCAACGGACACGCGCTCGTATACGGCGGGTCCAAATCGGGACTGATGGGCGCGCTCGCCGATAGCGTACTCGAGGCAGGCGGACATGTGACGGGTGTGGAGCCGAGCTTTTTTATCGAGGCCGAGTTTCAGCACGACGGAATCGACGACCTTATCGTGACGAGCGATATGGCGGAGCGCAAGGCCAAGATGATTGAGCTCGGCGATGCGTTCATCGCCTTTCCCGGTGGGACGGGCACGCTCGAGGAGATTGCCGAGGTTATGTCCGCGGTGTCGTTGGGGCACCTGAGTGCTCCGTGCATCCTGTATAACCTGGACGGTTACTACAACGACCTCAAGGCGCTACTCGGACACATGATTGATAAAGGGCTTTCGAGCCCGAGGCGCCAACAAGGCATCTACTTTGCCGACGATTTGCGCGAGATTACCTCAATTATCAACGGATAAGTCTTGAGCCTACCCCGCTATGACTCCCAATGGTGCTGTTTGCGGCGCAGG
>CABRFW010000287.1 GCA_902470265.1 uncultured Collinsella sp. | reverse complement strand
TCTTGAACTGCTCGCTGCGGCCAAAGTGCATAAAGATGTTGCCGTTGTCGTACGTCGTTGCCACCCTCATGGTGCCGACCTCCTTTGCTGGCCATGCGGCCGTCGTCGTGGCGATGGGGGAGTACGCGATATTGCCGCCCTCGATGACGAGCGCTCGTCCGTTGACCAGCGCATCGGCCACCTTGCGATGCGCGCGGCTGCAAATGGCCGCCACCGTTGCGCGGGCGATGCCCATCTGCTGGGCGACCGCCTCTTGGTTGAGACCTTCCAGGTCGCACAGGCGCAGCACCTCAAGCTCGTCGACGGTCATGTCGATGGCATCACCGCTGGCCAGGCCATCGGGGGTAAAGCCGCGGTATTCGGGGATGATCCCGACGCGGCGCAGTTTTTCGCGTCTTCCTGCCATGCACACTCCTTATCTGACATATGTCAACAATAGGATAACGCGTTAGTCGTTGGGCGCAAGGCATTTCTGTCATATGTCAGAAAAAGGCTAAGATGCCTCGTTGCCGCATGCGGAGCCGCGCTGCCGTGCATTGCGTGTGCCGGACTAAGTGTCCAATTCGACACTTGCGCGCCTGGGCTACAATAAATCTCGCTTATAGGCGACTGACAGGAGGGTCAATGAGCAAAGCTGATCAGCAGTTTGTAACCATGTGCCGCGATATCTTGGACCATGGCACCACCACCGAGGGCCAAAAGGTCCGTCCGGTGTGGGAGGACGGCACCCCTGCCTATACCATTAAAAACTTTGGTGTCACGGCGCGCTATGATCTGCGCGAGGAGTTCCCCGCGCTCACCCTGCGTCGTACGGCGCTTAAGTCTGCCATGGACGAGATTCTGTGGATCTATCAAAAGAAGTCCAATAACGTGCATGATCTCAACAGCCATATCTGGGATGAGTGGGCCGATGAGACCGGTTCCATCGGTAAAGCCTACGGCTATCAGATTGGTCAGAAGAGCCATTACGCCGAGGGCGACTTCGACCAGATGGACCGTGTACTGTACGACCTTAAGCACACGCCGTATAGTCGCCGCATTATGACCAATACGTACGTGTTTAGCGATCTGTCCGAGATGCACCTTTATCCATGCGCCTATAGCGTGACCTATAACGTGACGCATCGTCCTCAGGACGACAAGCCGACGCTCAACATGATTCTCAACCAGCGCAGCCAGGACATTTTAGCCGCGAACAACTGGAACGTGTGCCAGTACGCCATTTTGCTGATGATGGTCGCGCAGTCGGTCGATATGATTCCCGGTGAGCTGCTGCACGTGATCGCCGACGCCCATATCTATGATCGTCATGTCGATATCGTCCGCGAGCTTATCGAGCGTCCGCAGTTTGCGGCACCCAAGGTAACGCTCAACCCCGATGTGCATGACTTCTATGCGTTTACGACCGATGACCTGATCGTCGAGGGCTATGAGCACGGCCCTCAGGTCAAGAACATCCCCATTGCGGTGTAGGTGACGCGCATGACGTGTAAGCTTTCTGCCATCGTCGCCGTGTGTGACGACTGGGGTATTGGCTGCGAGGGCGATATGGTGGTGTCCAATCGCGCCGATATGCGCCATTTTGTGGCCTGCACCAAGGGCTGCCCGGTTATCATGGGACGCAAGACGCTGCTGAGTTTTCCCGGCGGGCGTCCTCTCAAGAACCGCCGCAATATCGTGCTTACGCGCGATATAGGCTTTACCAGCGAGGGCGTCGACGTGGTGCATAGCGTTGACGAAGCGCTCTCTGCGGTTGCCGATGAGCTCGTTGCCTGGGTGATCGGTGGCGGCGATGTCTATCGGCAGTTTTTGCCGTACTGCGTGGAGGCCGAGGTCACTCATAACCACTGCGTGCATGTCGTGGACACGTATTTTCCCGACTTGGACGCCGATCCCGCGTGGGAGATTGCGCAGCGTAGCGGGGTCGCGACGATTGCCGCCGGTGAGGGTGACGAGGGCGTCAATTATGAGTTCGTGACGTATCGTCGCATCGAGGCGTAAATCGTCTGGCGTGAACGGTATCATCGTGTTGATTGAATGCATGGGGCGGCGCTTAGCGTCGCCTCGTTTGGTATAGATGTGCTGTAAAGAAGGGTGCGGGCTGGCTGCTATGACTGATGCCGTTGAGGTTCTGCGAATTGATTCGCTCGAGGACGAGCGGCTCGATGCCTACGTGCGACTGACCGAGCGTGAGCT
>CABRFW010000286.1 GCA_902470265.1 uncultured Collinsella sp. | reverse complement strand
TGATCGGCGGGCTCGTCGGACTGATCGTCCTCGGCCTCGTCGCCAAAGACATCGTTGTTTTGGAACGCAGGCGTCTCAGGTTGGCTGGCGGCTTCTTCGGTTGTCGACTTGGGAGCCTCGTCGAGCTCCGCAGTGGCTTCCTGCTCGGATATGACTTTGGAATCGATCGTGGTGGCGATTTCGGTTTCGGCTTCTGCTGTTACCTCAATAGCGATTTCGATCTCTGCCTCGGGCTCGGGCTCCGGAGCGACTTCGGCCACGGGCTCGGGCTCGGGACGCTTAACGTGCTTGGGACGCACGGCCTTGAGGTCCTTCTCGCCGCGCTTTTTCTTTTTATATGACTGCTTGGCTCCCTTGGCAGCCTTGGACTTGTCCTCGCCTTTGGCAAGGGCGGCATCCCAGACCTCGTTGGCGATGACGGTGGCATACAGGCGACCGCCCTTAAAGACGGTCAGCTTAATGCAGTCGTCGAGCTCCTCGAGCAGCTCGCGCGTGGACTCGAAGCCCAGGTCATAAGCGGTCATGTCGCCAGCGGCGAGCGCCTCCTCGACCTGCGTCATAAACGTTTGCTTGCCGCACCCAATCGCGTCGCGCAGCAGGCGATACAGATAGATGTGATTGCCCAGCGATAGCGTGGGCCTAACTATTGTCTTGCTCATGGCAAATCTCCTCTTTACACACCAAAGCATCTTACCATCGCGCGGGGCTTGCCATCTCGTCGCCCAAGGCAAACGGGCGCGACCGTTGCCGGTTCGCGCCCGTTATGCAGGTCGGTTATCTATGAGAGGCAAACGTGCTTAGTTGCCCGACGTCGTGCCTTGGCTCGAGCTGTCGGACGCCGTGCCGGACGTAGTTCCGCCCGAGCTGTTCGGGTTACTGGTGTTGCCGTTGTCGGTAGATCCCGTGCCCGATGCATTGCCGCTCGTCTGGTCACCCGTGCTCGGCTGAGAGCCGTCAGTCGTTTGGCTTGAGTCGGTCGTGCCAGATTGCGTGCCGCTGTTGTTCACAGAAGAATCGGCGCCCTGCGATTGATCGGGGGCGTTCGAGGACGAGTCGGCGGATGCGGGGATGCCCTGCGAGTCGTCCTGCTGGCTTTGCGATTGACCGGAGCTATCCGCGTCGTGCTCGGTCGTGCGTGACGAAAGGATTGGCTCGGGGCGCTCGCCCAGACCCTCACCGGCGGTGGTGATAAGGATGGCACCAGTGCAGGCGATGACCGCGACGATGGCGATCGCAATCGAGAAGATGATGACCTTCTTTTGCGTCTGGCTGCGCTCTGCCGCCGCCTTGGCGCGCAAGCTGTTGGGGGCGACGCGCGCCGTGGTCGCGCGCCCCGCAATCTGACGCATCTCCTGCGTAGTCGCGGCGCCGCCCAGGTGCTCTTCGGCATTAAATTCAACGGGCTCATAGGCGCCGGCGGGGTAGTCGACGTCAGCGTGCGTACCTTTGAGGGCTTTGGCGCTGGCAGAGATAAAGTGGCGATAGACCTGTGAGGACACAACGGTGATGACCGAGCTCACGGCGGCGCCAATCACTGAACCAGCGATACCAATCTTGGAAGCAAGCGCGACGCTCGTGGCGGCAGCTGCAGCGCCGGCGATGATCTGGGGAATGGAAATGTCATCGAACAGGCCCTTTTTGGGCGCGATGGCCATGGTCTGTCCGATGGAATGGTTTTCGTGAACGCCGTTGTTGAGCGCGGCCGGTGTCATGACGCGCGTGCGCGGCGCGTCGGTGTACTTGGTTGTCATGCGGGACCCTCCCGGTGTAAATCTGCTTCGTTTCGTGTAGCCATCAGGGTACCCACCAGATGTGAATCGTACGTGACATTTAACAGATACCATCAACTCATCAATAGCTCACCAAGTTGGTGGGATGCGGTTGCACTCGGCGGTTGAACTACAATAGGGTTTGCTAATTGTTGTGAATGGCGTCTACGCACGGGAGCATTCTTATGAATCTTCACCTTTCTCAGTCTGATGGCTTTTTGCGTGTGGCGGCGGCCTCGCCCAAGATGCGTGTGGCCGATGTCGAGGGCAATGCCGAGGTGGCGCTGGCGGCTGTTCGCGAGGCTACCGAGCGTGGCGTTCGCGCGCTGGTACTGCCCGAGCTTAACCTGACCGGCTATACCGCGGCCGATCTGTTCCATAACCGCACGCTGCTGCATGCCTGCGAAGCAGCGCTGGTGCACATCCTC
>CABRFW010000285.1 GCA_902470265.1 uncultured Collinsella sp. | reverse complement strand
CCGCTCATACCGGCCTGTCCAAGAACACCATATTCGCCGCCACCCATAGTGCCGAGGACGCCCTCGTACTGCTTGACACCACGGCAAACGGCCTCACCGTCGAGCAGGCAACTGAGCGCCTGAACGCCGTCGGCCCCAACACCATCGAGGCAACGACCAAAACGCTCGCCCGCCGCATCGCCGACGCGTTCATCGATCCCTTCGCCGGCATCCTCGCCGCGCTCGCACTGGTCTCGCTCTACATCGACGTGCTCGCCGTGCCCGAACCGCAGCGCGACCCCTCCACGGTCATCGTCATCGGCACCATGCTGCTGGTATCGGGCGGCATGAAGTTTATCCAGGAAGCCCGCAGCGGCAATGCGGCCGAGGCCCTCAAGGACCTGGTCTCCAACACTTGCACCGTCCTGCGCGACGGCGAGCGCATCGAAATCCTCTTCGACGAGCTCGCCCCCGGCGATGTGATCCGCCTCTCTGCCGGCGATATGGTGCCGGCCGATGCCCGCGTCATCACCGCGCGCGACCTGTTTGTGATCGAGTCCGCACTCACCGGCGAGAGCGAGGCCGTCGAGAAGACCGCTGCCACCACCGTCGTCGATGGTGCCGACGGCTCCGCGCTGCCGCTCTCTGCCTGCAAGAACATCGTCTTTACCGGCACCTCCGTGCAAAACGGCACCGCCATGGCGCTTGTCGTTGCCACCGGCTCGGACACCTACCTGGGCGGCATCGCCAAGATGCTCAACGGACGCGGCGAGAAGAGCGCGTTTGACCGCGGCGTCTCGAGTGTCTCCATGTTGCTCGTACGTCTTATGCTCGTTATGGCGCCGGCCGTCTTTGCCATCAACGCCGCCACCAAGGGCAACATCATCGACGCGCTGCTGTTCGCCACGAGCGTGGCCGTGGGCATCACGCCGCAGATGCTTCCCGTCATCGTGACCACGAGCCTGTCACAGGGCGCCAAGGACCTCGCCCGTCGCCAGGTTATCGTCAAGGAGCTGCCGGCGATTCAAAACCTCGGAGCGATGGACGTCCTGTGCTGCGACAAGACCGGCACCCTCACCGAAGACCGCATCGTGCTCGAGCGCTATCTCAGCACCGACGGCAACGAAGACGCACGCGTGCTGCGCCATGCATTTTTGAATAGCTTCTTCCAAACCGGCCTCAAAAACCTTATCGACCTGGCCGTAATCGACCGTGCCGATGTGACGCCCTCGACCGTCGTGCCCGATTCTATGCTGGGCCAGAGTCTGCGCGACCGCTATACCAAGGTCGACGAGGTTCCCTTCGATTTCTCGCGCCGTCGCCTGAGCGTAGTTGTCGCCGACGCCCAAGGCAAAACCCAGATGGTTACCAAGGGCGCTGCCGAGGAAATGCTCAAGATCTGCTCCTTTGTCGAGATCGATGGCATCGCTCAGCCGCTCACCGACGAGAAGCTCGCCCAGATTCGCAAGCAGGTCGCCGGGCTCAACGCCGAGGGCCTGCGCGTGATTGCCGTGGCGCAGAAAACCAATCCGCGCTGCGTGGGCGAGTTTGGCATCGCCGACGAATGCGACATGGTGCTGATGGGCTTTTTGGCCTTCCTCGATCCGCCCAAAGCAAGTGCTGCGGGCGCCGTCGCCACCCTCGAGGCCAAGGGCGTGGCGGTCAAGGTCCTGACCGGCGACAACGACCGCGTGGCCGCTACCGTCTGCGAGCAGATCGGCATCGATGCGAGCAACGTCTTGCTCGGCTCCGAGATCGATGCGCTCGACGACGCAGAGCTTGCCGAGCGTGCCGAGAAAACCCATCTCTTCGCCAAGCTCTCGCCGCTGCAGAAGGCGCGCCTGGTACGTGTCATGCGCGAGATGCTCGGCCACACCGTGGGCTTTATGGGCGACGGCATCAACGACGCCGCCGCCATGCGTGCGAGCGATTGCGGCATCTCGGTCGATTCGGCCGTCGATATTGCCAAGGAATCCGCCGATATCATCTTGCTTCAGAAGGACCTGGGCGTGCTCGAGCGCGGCATCATCGAAGGCCGCCGCACTTACGGCAACCTGCTCAAGTACCTCAAGACCACGGTGAGCTCCAACTTTGGCAATGTGCTGTCCGTGACCGTCGCGAGCCTGTTCTTGCCGTTTTTGCCCATGAGCGCCCTGCAGCTGGTACTGCTGTCGCTGGTCTACGAGATCGTGTGCATCGCGCTGCCGTGGGACACCGTCG
>CABRFW010000284.1 GCA_902470265.1 uncultured Collinsella sp. | reverse complement strand
CCGCTCATACCGGCCTGTCCAAGAACACCATATTCGCCGCCACCCATAGTGCCGAAGACGCCCTCGTGCTGCTTGACGCCACGGCAAACGGTCTCACCGCTGAGCACGCCGCCGAGCGCCTGGATGCCACCGGCTCCAACACCATCGAGGCACCGACCAAGACGCTCGCCCGCCGCATCGCCGACGCCTTTGTCGACCCCTTCGCCGGCATCCTCGCCTCGCTCGCGCTGGTCTCGCTCTACATCGACGTGCTCGCCGTGCCCGAGCCGCAGCGCGACCCCTCCACGGTCATCGTCATCGGCATCATGCTGCTGGTATCGGGCGGTATGAAGTTTATCCAGGAAGCCCGCAGCGGCAATGCGGCAGAGGCCCTCAAGGACCTGGTCTCCAACACTTGCACCGTCCTGCGCGACGGCGAGCGCATCGAAATCCTCTTCGACGAGCTCGCCCCCGGCGATGTGATCCGCCTCTCTGCCGGCGATATGGTGCCGGCCGATGCCCGCGTCATCACCGCGCGCGACCTGTTTGTGATCGAGTCCGCACTCACCGGCGAGAGCGAGGCCGTCGAGAAGACCGCTGCCACCACCGTCGTCGATGGTGCCGACGGCTCCGCGCTGCCGCTCTCTGCCTGCAAGAACATCGTCTTTACCGGCACCTCCGTGCAAAACGGCACCGCCATGGCGCTTGTCGTTGCCACCGGCTCGGACACCTACCTGGGCGGCATCGCCAAGATGCTCAACGGACGCGGCGAGAAGAGCGCGTTTGACCGCGGCGTCTCGAGTGTCTCCATGTTGCTCGTACGTCTTATGCTCGTTATGGCGCCGGCCGTCTTTGCCATCAACGCCGCCACCAAGGGCAACATCATCGACGCGCTGCTGTTCGCCACGAGCGTGGCCGTGGGCATCACGCCGCAGATGCTTCCCGTCATCGTGACCACGAGCCTGTCACAGGGCGCCAAGGACCTCGCCCGTCGCCAGGTTATCGTCAAGGAGCTGCCGGCGATTCAAAACCTGGGTGCCATGGACGTCCTGTGCTGCGACAAGACCGGCACCCTCACCGAAGACCGCATCGTACTCGAGCGCTACCTCAACACCGACGGCAACGAGGACGCACGCGTGCTGCGCCATGCGTTTTTGAACAGCTTCTTCCAGACCGGCCTCAAAAATCTTATCGACCTGGCCGTAATCGACCGTGCCGATGTGACACCCTCGACCGTCGCACCCGATTCCATGCTGGGCCAGAGCCTGCGCGACCGCTACGCCAAGGTCGACGAGGTGCCCTTCGACTTCTCGCGTCGTCGCCTGAGCGTGGTCGTCGCCGACGCCCAAGGAAAGACCCAGATGGTCACCAAGGGCGCTGCCGAGGAAATGCTCGAGATTTGCTCCTACGTCGAGGTGGACGGCACCGCTCAGCCGCTTACCGACGAGAAGCTTGCCCAGATTCGCAAGCAGGTGGCAGGACTCAATGCCGAGGGCCTGCGCGTGATCGCCGTGGCGCAGAAGACCAACCCGCGCACCGTGGGCGAGTTTGGCATCGCCGACGAGTGCGACATGGTGCTGATGGGCTTTTTGGCCTTCCTCGATCCGCCCAAAGCGAGCGCCGCGGGCGCCGTCGCCACCCTCGAGGCCAAGGGCGTGGCGGTAAAAGTCCTGACCGGCGACAACGACCGCGTCGCCGCCACCGTCTGCGAGCAGATTGGCATCGACGCAAGCAACGTTTTGCTGGGCTCCGAGATCGACGCGCTCGACGACGCCGAGCTGGCGGAGCGCGCCGAGCAGACCCATCTCTTTGCCAAGCTCTCGCCGCTGCAGAAGGCGCGCTTGGTGCGCGTCATGCGCGAGGTGCTCGGTCATACCGTGGGCTTTATGGGTGATGGCATCAACGACGCCGCCGCCATGCGTGCGAGCGACTGCGGCATCTCGGTCGATTCGGCCGTTGACATCGCCAAAGAATCCGCCGACATCATCTTGCTCCAGAAGGACCCGGGCGTGATCGAGCGCGGCATCATCGAAGGCCGTCGCACCTACGGCAACCTGCTCAAGTACCTCAAGACCACGGTGAGCTCCAACTTTGGCAACGTGCTGTCCGTGACCGTCGCGAGCCTGTTCCTGCCGTTTTTGCCCATGAGCGCCCTGCAGCTAGTGCTGCTGTCGCTGGTCTACGAGATCGTGTGCATCGCGCTGCCGTGGGACACCGTCG
>CABRFW010000283.1 GCA_902470265.1 uncultured Collinsella sp. | reverse complement strand
GGGGCGTTTGCAGCGTCGACAGATCCGCCGTTCGTCAGAACGGCGGAACCAACCCTACATGACCATAACGTAGCGCGATCCCACGTAGTACTGCTTACCCATCAGGACCGGCTCGCCATTGGGGCCCGTGAAGCCGGCACGCAGGTTGAGCAGCGGATCGTGCGGAGCAATGCCCAGCTCGGCCGCCTGCTCGGCGTTAGCTCGAACGGCCTCGACCGTACGGTAGCCAACCGAGACAATCGGCGTTCCGCCAACACGCTCGACCTCGGCAAAAATCGACTTGTCCTCAAGATCGGCCGTCAACAGCTCACGGTAGGCGTCAAACGGCACAAAGATGTTCTCCTCAAAGATGGGCTCGCCGTCGGCCGTACGCACGCGCTTGATATGCAGCAGCAGCGCATCCTTCTGCAGGCCAAAGAACTCCATCTCGTTTTGGCGCGCCGGAACGATCTGGCGATCGATCACGTGCGCACCGGCCTTCATGCCGTTGCCGGCACACAGCGCGGTAAACGTCTGCAGCGTCGAGGCGTGAAACTGGCGGTTGATGTGCGGCGTGGAGACAAAGGTGCCGCGGCCCTGCTGCTTAACCAGGTAACCATCGGAGCACAGCTCCTCGACAGCGCGGCGCACCGTAATACGGCTCACCTCGTACTGCTCGGCTAGTTCAAGCTCGGACGGAATACGCTCCTTGGGTGCATAAACACCTTTCTCGATCGCATCCTTGATTTCGTCATAAATCTGCTGGTAAAGCGGTGCATTTTTGGGCGCAGGCATATCTGATCACTCTTATCAAAATAGCTAAATTTCTAATACGTATATAACGTCTAGTTTCATGTTACCTCATATTGATAAAACGATACACCCTCCCTACCAAAAAGCGACAGCTTCATTTTGGTAGGTTTTATCTGGGCAAACGAAGGCCTCCCGAAAGCAGCGAGGCTTTCGGGAGGCTCAAGCGGACAGGATTGCGCCGTGCCGGCAAAATGCCAACACTCTACCTGCCGTCGTCCTGCTGCAGGCTGTCCTGCTCGCTGAGGCGCGCCTGCCTGCTGGCCATGCGTGCGGGCTTGTCGGGATCGGGAACGGCCGTGGGCATGGGCTCGTCGACATGACCGCCCCACCAGCCGCCCACAAAGTTGAGCGTGTGGAACACGTTGATCACGGCGCCGGGATCAACGTCGCACACCAACTTGATAATGTCCTGGCTCTCGTAGGTCGAAACAACGGTGTTCAGCAGGTACATCTTTTCGCGGCTGTATCCGCCGACGACCTCGGCGCAGCTAATGCCGTGCTGAAAATGGTTTACGTAGGCAGTCATGACCTCGTCTGCCTTGCGCGTCGTGATCTGCAGCGTCACGCGATCGTAGCGACGATAGAAACTGTCGATGGTCTTGGTCGAAATAAACTGGAACACGATGGAATACGCCGCCTTGTCCCAGCCAAACATAAAGCCAAAGATCGCCAGGATAAAGCAGTTGAAACCAAAGATGACGCCCCAGATGGTCTTGCCCGTGTGGTTGGAAACCCACAGCGCGATAAAGTCGGTGCCGCCGGTGGATGCGCCGGATTTAAGTGCGATGGCAGCGCCCAGACCCGAGACCACGCCGCCAAAAATGATGAGCATGATCTTGTCGCCCAAAAACGGCGCGAAGTGAAAGACGTTGAGGAACAGCGACGAGAGCACGACCTGCATCATCGAGAAGATGACGAAGCGCTTGCTAATGCCGCTCCAGCATAGGAGCGCCACGGGGATGTTGAGCGCGAGCATACCGAGCGAAATGTCGATGCGAACGCCGCCCAGCGAGGTAACGCGATCGAGCAGGACCGCAACGCCGGTGAGGCCGCTCGGAAGCAGGTCGGCGGGCTGAATGAACGCCTGGATCAGGAATGTCTGGAGGACGGCAGAAATTGTGACCGCCACGGCAGTAATGGCACGGCGGACGATGGTGAGGCGGCCGAGCATGAGCACGCGGTCCGTGAGCTGATCGATGGCGTTCGCCACGTAGGCTCCTTTCGAAGGCAGATGTGGTTGTGGGGCATGCCCGCGATTGTAGCATGGAGCGTGCGGGGGCGCTTCAATTCAACCTCCCTCGACAACCAAAACGGGACCAGCAACCCCCACGACCAAAGGGCAAAATTCCAAGTGAGTAGACTTTTTACGATCTGCCGAGCACACCCAAAACCGCCACCCCTGTGACCTGCGGTTTTACAAAGGAA
>CABRFW010000282.1 GCA_902470265.1 uncultured Collinsella sp. | reverse complement strand
CTCACCCGCCTGGGCTGCACCGTCGAGCGCGACGGCGAGGACTTTATGGTCACGCCGCCGAGCTTCCGTCCCGACCTGCCGCGTGAGATCGACCTGATCGAGGAGGTCTTGCGCCTATGGGGCATGGGCCGCGTGACGGCGACCATTCCGGCTGCCAAGAACCACATCGGCGGTCTGACCCGCGAGCAGAAGCTCACTCGTAAGGTCGGCGAGATCCTGCGCGCCTGCGGCCTCAACGAGACCACGACTTTTGGCTTTGCCGCCCCGGGCGACCTGGAGAAGATCGGTATGTCCACCGAGGGTCGCGGTTGCCCCGTGGTGCTCATGAACCCGCTGGTAGCCGAGCAGACCGAGATGCGCCGCTCGCTGTTGCCAGGCCTGTTGCAGTCTGTGGCCTACAACGAGGCCCACGGCACGCCCAACGTGCATCTGTACGAGGTCGGCAGCTTGTTCCACGGTCGCGAGAACGCCAGCCTGCCCAAGGAGACCAAGTCCGTGGCGGGCGTGCTCTCGGGCCAGTGGAGCGAGCAGTCTTGGACCATGAAGTACCGCAAGCTGCGTTTCTTCTTTGGCAAGGGCATCGTTGAGGAGCTGCTTGCCCAGCTGCGCATCGAGAAGGTTCGCTTCCGTCCCGTCGAGGGCGAGAGCTATGCCTTCCTGCAACCGGGTCGTGCTGCCGAGGTACTCTCGGGCGGTACCGTGCTGGGCTGGGTTGGCGAGATCCACCCCGAGGCGCGCGAGGCGATGGGCATCGATGAGGTTGTCGTTGCCTTTGAGCTCGATCTGGACAAGCTGATCAAGGGCGCCCGCAACCAGGAGAACTACCGTGAGTTCTCGCAGTACCCGGCCGTTGAGCACGACCTTGCTATCGTAGTCGACAACACTGTGACCTGCGAGGATCTTGAGCGTCGTATTACGAGTGCCGGCGGCAAGCTGCTCGAGGGCGTGCGCCTGTTCGATGTCTACCGCGATCCCATCCGTATCGGTGCGGGCAAGAAGTCCATGGCCTTTGCGCTTACGTATCGCTCCGACGACCATACGCTCACCAGCGAAGAGGTCGAAAAAGCGCACCAGAAGATCGTCACCAAGGTGTGCAAGGGCGTAAACGGCGAGGTCCGCGGCTAGGTCCTGCGCTGGGGTATGGGTCAGCGGTGGCTGCTGCCGAGTCCTACGTGACTGCTGTTTTCGGTATAAGGCACCGTTGAGCCTGCATATATGACACGCGCATTACATAACGGCGTGCTGCTTTGTCGGCAGTGCGCCGTTTTGCTATGATAGCCCGCGGCGTGTTACGAATCTGACATTACGTAACACTGGAAAGGTGATTCAAGCGGCGTTGCAATTCCGTGCGCCGATAACCGGGAGGCGTACATGCACATTCCAGATAATTATCTGTCCCCGCAGATCGATGCCGTCATGGCGGTGGCGATGGTGCCCGTCTGGGCTCACTGTATCAAGAAGGTGCGCGCCACGCTCGATCGCGAGCACATGGCTTTCCTGGGCATCTGCGCCGCATTTTCCTTCTTGCTTATGATGTTCAACGTGCCGCTGCCCGGCGGCACCACTGGCCACGCCGTTGGTGGCGCACTCATCGCGCTGCTGCTGGGCCCCGAGGCCGCGGCTATCGCGGTTTCGGTCGCGCTGGCGCTGCAAGCGCTGCTGTTTGGCGACGGCGGCATCCTGTCCTTTGGCGCTAACTGCTTTAACATGGCCTTCGTGTTGCCGTTTGCCGCAGCCATCGTGTTCCGCGCGCTTAACAGCCGTTTGCACGACAAGAGCTGGGGCACTTCGGTTTCTGCCATCGTGAGCGGCTGGATCGGCTTGTGCGTGGCTGCCCTGTGCGCTGCCATCGAGTTTGGCATTCAGCCGATGCTCTTTACCAACGCTTCGGGCGCGCCGCTGTACTGCCCCTTCCCGTTGTCTGTGGCTATTCCGGCCATGTTGATCCCGCATATGCTGGTCGCCGGTGTCGTCGAGGGCGTGGCGACGGCCGCAATCTACGGTTTCATTAAGAAGACGGCGCCGAGCGTTATCGTCGGGCCCGAGGCTTCCGACGGCCTGCTGGAGTCCGAGGGCGCAACCGCCAAGAAGACCTCGCTGGTCCCCACGCTCATCCTGGTCGCTGTGCTTGTCGTGGCCACGCCGCTGGGCCTGCTGGCCACCGGTGACGCATGGGGCGAGTGGGACGCCGAGGGCGCCGCGACCGCCGTTCAGGAGGCTGG
>CABRFW010000281.1 GCA_902470265.1 uncultured Collinsella sp. | reverse complement strand
GCCTCCTTACGGTTGAATAAATACACATCTATGGAATTACGTAAGAGAGGACCGTCCCATGAGCTACAAGACCGTTTGCGTCGCCGGCGGTGGCGTGCTGGGAAGCCAGATTGCCTTTCAGGCTGCCTACTGCGGCTTTGATGTAACGATTTGGCTGCGCAGCGAGGGCAGCATCGGCCGCACCCAGCCCAAGATCGATCATGTGCGCGAGGAGTACATCGCGGCAATCGAGGGCATGGCGGACGGCACGGGCGAGTGGTGCGCCGGTATCGCCGATAGCGGCAAGCCCTTCGACAAGGAGGCGGCACTCGCCGCCGTCGAGCGTGCCTACTCCACGCTCAAGCTGGAGCTCGATCTTGCCAAGGCAGTGGCCGACGCCGACCTGGTCATCGAGTCCATGGCCGAGGACACCCAGGCAAAGATCGACTTCTACAAGAAGCTTGCCCCGGTTCTCCCGCAAAAGACCGTCGTCGTAACGAACTCCTCTACGCTGCTGCCGAGCACCTTTGCCAAGTACACCGGCCGCCCCGAGAAGTACCTGTCGCTGCACTTTGCCAACTCCATCTGGAAGAACAACATGACCGAGGTCATGGCGCAGGACCAAACCGACAAGCGCTACTTCGACGAGCTCGTCGACTTCGCTAACGACATTCGCATGCTTGCCCTGCCCGTCAACAAGGAAAAGAACGGCTACCTGCTCAATTCCATGCTGGTGCCATGGCTGCTTTCGGGCCTCGACCTGTATGTCTCGGGCGTGAGCGATCCCAAGAGCATCGACCTCGCATGGACGCGTGGCACCGGCGCACCCAAAGGTCCGTTCCGCGTATTCGATACGGTTGGTATCCAGACGGCTTACAACATCGTTATGCAGTACCAGAAGGTGCCGGGCCTGGTGAGCCCGTTGCTCAAAAAGATGATGATGCCCTACAACTTTAAGGCCATGGCATCCGTCCTCAAGCAGATGCTCGACGAAGGTAAGCTGGGCGAAAGTTCGGGCGAGGGCTTCTTCAAGTACTAACAATGATTCCTCGGGGACGGAGGAAAACGGATCATTTTTGGTCGCCAGCAGTGAGAAGATGGACCCAGAAATAGAAAGGAGTGGCAATGGGCCGGCTCGGGCTTTGAGGACAAGTTACTGCAGGCCCAGGGCGATTTTTCGCTCAACGCGGGCCAGCACAGCGTGACGTATCTGCCGAGTTCCGATACGGCAACGACCAGTCGCTACCAGGTGCTGCTGTACGACAACAACTTTGGTGCGGCCGAAAGCTATCCCAAGTTCGACTGGGGCCAGCTGGGCGCCGCGGTGGTGACCGACTACAACAAGGGCACGCATTCGTTTGGGCGCATCTTTACGGTGGACGAGACGGCGCGCACCTACGAGCTCGAAGACCAGATCGCCGTGCCGTTTTCGGGCTATGTGAGCAGTGCGCAGCACGTTGGCGATTCAAATAGCATGCTCGTGGCATCGGGCCAGGCCAAGACCTTTACCGAGTACGACCGCTACGGTCTACCCATCGCCACCTACGAGATGGAAGCCGAAAAGTATATCTACCGCGTGTACAAGTACGAGCTGTAGGGCTGCGCTTAGGTTTGACCAATGGAGTATGAAAACACGCCGCTCGCCGATACCCCCTCCGCGAGTGGCAGCCATATGGTTTGATAAAAGAAGCATATAGTTGTCGCCAGCCTGCTGGGGACGTTCCCCTCTGACATTGGAGGCTCCAGGTATGTTTCGCGCTCCGTTAAACAACTATCGGTTGGGCTAACATGGGCCGCCGTGCTATTTCGATAACCCTTGCAGTGGTCTGCCTGGCTGTGCTCCTGGGCGCTACAGGGCTGTTTGCTATAAGCCGAGAAACGTCCTATATGCAGGAGTGCGCTTCCGAAGGGTTTGCCATTGACGGTTACTATCGGGACGACAAGACGAGTCTGGAAACCCTGGCCTTTCTTGAAGAGGATAACCATCGGTGGCAACTGGTCGACAAAGACGGCAGCTGCGTTGACGGGCAGTTTAAGCGTACGGACGATCCCAATATCCTGGTATTAAAGAAGGAAAACGGCGAAGAGTTCGGCACGGTTCACGTTGCATATATATCGCGCCGACGCAATCAAGGGCAGATTTACCTAATTAGAAATACTAAGGTGACCCGATTTTATCTTGTGAGCACCAAACCTGCGTTTACGGTGGAGTCTGGCGATGTCGATGCGGACGTCTGATTCACGGCAATAAA
>CABRFW010000280.1 GCA_902470265.1 uncultured Collinsella sp. | reverse complement strand
AGGAGGACCTGAAGATCTCCCTCGACGAGTTCCGCGAGCGTCTGGCCAAGGTCGCCTTCCAGGAGAAGCTCGGTAGCGTGCTCGCCAAGTCCGAGCGCATTGAGCAACTCGCGCTTGCCATCGCTCGCGAGGCCCATCTGGGCGCCCACCTGGCCGCCGATGCCGCTCGCGCCGCGCACCTGTGCAAGGCCGACTTGGTATCCAACGCCGTCGTCGAGTTCACGAGCCAGCAGGGCGTGATGGGCGGTTATTACGCGACCGCGATGGGGGAGAACGACGAGGTCGCCCACGCCATTCGCGATCATTATCGTCCCCGCTTTGCCGGTGACGAGCTGCCCGAGGGCACCGCTGGCTGCATCGTGGCCTGCGCCGACAAGCTCGATACCATCGCCGGTATCTTTGCCATTGGCGAGCCCCCGACCGGCTCCTCCGACCCCTACGCGCTGCGTCGTGCCGCTATCGGCATCATCAACATCCTGCGCGACCGCCTGCCGATCGACCCCACGTCGCTCATCGACTTCGCCCTCGAGCTCTACAGTGAGCAGGGCATTGAGTTCGACGCCGCCGAGGTCGCCCAGCAGGTTCGCGACTTCTTCCATGGCCGCCTTGTGAGCATGGCCCGCGACGAAAAGGTCCCGGCCGATACCGTTGCCGCCGTCTCCGCGGTGCACATCATCGCTCCGTCCGTCTTCTTCGCCCGCTGCGCCGCCCTCGACGAGGCCCGCAAGAACGACGCTGAGACGTTCGACAACCTTGCGACCGCCTATGCTCGCGCCGCGCATATCTCCAAGCCCGAGCTGGGCGTGGAGTACGACCGCAGCCTGATGGGCGAGGTCGAGCTCGAGCTTGCCGATGCCTCCGAGGCTGCTCAGACCGCTGTAGATGCCGCCCTCGCTGCCGAGGATTACCCGGCCGCATTTGCTGCCCTCGCCGCCCTGCGCGCGCCCATCGACCGTTTCTTCGACGAGGTTATGGTCATGGACAAGGACGAGCAGCTTCGCGATAATCGCCTTAAGCTGCTCAACCGCTTCGAGGCCGTTTTCTCCGGCATCGCCAACATCGGTGAGCTTGCCCGCAAAAAGTAAGCCAGCCTGCGCATAAGCGCAAAGGAGCCCCGCATGGATTGCCCGGTCACTGCTCGTCCCACCGTTATCGTTATCTCCGACTCGCTCGGCGATACCGCTTGTGAGGTGGTGCTTGCGGCGTCCGGGCAATTTGATGAAGGGGCTTTTCATCTCTTGCGCCTGCCCAAGGTGAACTCTGTGGAGCAGGTTAAATCGTTTGTGGGCCCGCGTGTCGATGCAGACCATCGCGATATTGCCGTGTTCCATACCATTGTCGATCCGGCGCTTCGCGCCCGCGTGCTCGATTACCTGGGTATGCTGCATATCTGCTCGGTCGACCTGATCGGCCCGACGCTCGCCGTGCTTTCGTCGCTCATTGGCGTGCCGCCCAAGGGCGTCGCGGGCGTGATTCACAAAACCGATGACCGCTATTTCCATCGTATCGAGGCCATGGAGTATTTTGTTGAGCACGACGACGGGCGCGGTTGCGACGATCTGTCGGGTGCCGATATCGTGCTGCTGGGCGTATCGCGCACGTCCAAGACGCCGCTGTCGATGTATCTGGCCTATCAAGGTTACAAGGTTGCCAACGTCCCTCTGGCGCACGGCATGGAGCCGCCGAAGTCGATTTACGAGGTTGACCCAATGCACCTGTTCGGCCTGATTTCGACCGTCGATGTGATTTCCGAAATTCGCGATAGCCGCTTGGGCGATGACTACGCTCGTGCCGTTGCCGGCTCCTATGCCGAGCCCGAGAGCGTGCGCAGCGAGCTCGAGGAAGCTCGTGCCCTCATGAAGCGCCTAGGCTGCTTTGTGGTGCGTACCGACGGCAAGGCCATCGAGGAAAGCGCTGCCGAGATCATTAGCCACTTGGAGGAAATCCAAGAAGTCCGTGCCCGCCGCGCCGCCCGTCGAGCCCAACAAAAGTAGCTAATTTGGGACGGGGCTTTTTTAGCTACCCCGACTGAGGCCGCGAGCTTTTTGGCCGATTGCCGACGGGGGCAGCTAAAAAAGCCCCGTCCCAAATTAGCTACTTTTGGTAAAGCGATTTAGCAAAAATATCGCATCTGACCTGCACTTTCTTACAGTGGTTTCTTCATAAGGTAACCACCTTTACCTACCGTTTACCGCCAGTTTTAGCACGTTTACCAAACCGCGCATCCTCTGCTTAAGCCCGCTCAAA
>CABRFW010000279.1 GCA_902470265.1 uncultured Collinsella sp. | reverse complement strand
GCCGGGCTCCCCTATTGGGGAAACCCGGCAGTGCGTGTTGAAACCGTGAAGAGGTGTCCTTTCCAACGTATAGGAGACACCACCCCTAGCAATAACTAGCTATTGAGTTTGTTAATGTCGTCGTCGGTGATGGCGCCTTCCTGGCTGGACGATTTGTCCTCGGAGGATGCGGTCTCATTGTTGGAATCGGAGGACTCGCTGCCGGAGGACGTGGTCTCACTGGACTCAGAGTCGCCCGGCTGCACGTTAGCGCCCGAAACCGTCTTAGTGGTGAGGTCGTAGGGCATCGTGCCATACCAGACGCAGTGGACCGCCTCGAGCGTGCCGTCGGCCGTAATACCGTCGAGGGCATCGCTCACGGCACGGCATAGTTCGTCATTGGACGAGAGGCCCACAACACCAAGCGTCGAGGGCGCCTCGAGCGCACCGACATAGGAGACCTCGCTCATCAGGCGTGCAAGGTAGCCGCCGGCCGTGGAGTCGCAGATCACATAGTCGACCTCGCCGGACTCGAGCGCCTCAAAGCACTCGTTGATGTTGGAGTAGGTCTTTTGGTTGGCGGTGATGCTCTGCTTAGCAAGCGCCTCCTGCGAGGCCGAGGACGCCTGAACGCCCAGGGTGGACGTGTTAAGGGTATCGGTGGAAACGCTTAGCGACCCACCATCGCTAGTTTTACCGAACACGGAAGTGGCATCGTACAGGCAGGTGCCGAGCGAGCTAATGTCCCCGTCCGTGGAGTTAATCTCGCCGATAAAGATATCGGCCTTTTTGTCGCCGAGCGCGGAACCTGCCGAGGACGCATCGACAAAGGCAACCTTAAGGCCCATGCGGCTTGCGAGGGCGCGGGCGGCGTCGACCGCATATCCCGTGAGCTCGCCGTCGGCGCCCTGCATTGCCTGCGGCGCATCGGAAGTATCGAGGGCGACCGTCAGGGTTCCGGGAGTGACCAGGGCATCGTCCGACACCGCCGGCGTGACGGTCTCGTACTCGATCTGGTCGATCGTGGCAGTCGTGAACGTAGACAGCGGGTTGAACGCGCATCCGCTCAGGCCCAAAACGGCGATGACCGCTGCGGTCCCAGCACCTAACCGAGCCGCGTGCATCAAGCTGCCCCTCACCATGTCCACTACCCTGCCTTCTGTGTCGTATACGATCCGTGCGTTGCGCGGAATATCAGGTTGTTCCCACCAGCTGACCTGGTATTTGACCCCACACTTGCGCACCGGGGTGTTTGCTCGGGAGGCCGCAGCCACCTTCACGACTGGCCCGCTCGCCCGCGAGGCGGTATTGCCCCAAAGAAAGTAGAACGGACGGTGCGGCTTACATCTAGGACGCGCCATGATCGCGCCGCGCGCACGCGGTCGCTTACGTGGATCCCTTTGACCGCGTCTGTCTTGGACTAGGACGGGCATTTCGTCCGTCCGCAACCACAGCCTGGTAGGAACGTAGCGCATTATAGCTAAGTTCAAGCTAAAGTTTAAGGTTAGGGGCGTCATTCGCATCGCGAGTACAGATTTCGCAGGTCAGGACGGACCGCACGTGCTCTGATTGAGCCCGTCGCTCCCCTATGGAAAGCCCCAACACACCCGTCTTAGGGCGCCGTGGCCAAAAAATAGCAAATATGAGTACTGTTACCAATTTAGTAGCAGCGTTTTCCCTCCGCACGCGCCGGTTTCGAGCTCTTTATAGCCCGCTTGATGCCAAGATACTCCACATTTGTTTATTATCTTTTCAATGAATACCAATTTCAGGATCGGATTTCTTCGTTTTCGCTGTCACTAATCTAGTAACAGTACTCATATTTGCCATTTTTTGCACGGAGCCTATAACAAGCCCCCTATAAAGCCATAGATTTATGCTGGCTTAAGCCCAAAACACGCTCGAAGCGTGTTCAGCAGCGCATCCTGCTTCTTTCGACGAGCCTCTACGCGATTCTGATAGCGCTTGCCCATGCGTTGGTAGATGCGCCATGCGAGCGCCTCCATTGCTTCCATGTCGCAGAGCATCTCGTTATTGACCGTCGCGACCTCGATTCCCATAGTAATCAAGCCCGTGTTGCGTTTTTCATCATGGATACGTCCCCTCCGGGAGGAATGGCCCAGCTCACCGTTGTATTCCAGGTCAAACTGGGCTGCTTCCTGATACGCATCGCAAACTGCATGCGGCATCCCCGAGATTGCCTGCGCACGGTCATCGAACTCGATCTTGTAGTCGGTCTTAAAGGGACCGCAGGCAAATCCGCCATAGGAA
>CABRFW010000278.1 GCA_902470265.1 uncultured Collinsella sp. | reverse complement strand
AGGACTGCGAGTTCTACGATCTGGACGTGAAGTATGTCGACCCTACGGACATCCATCGCATTCCGGCGCAGATTTCACCCGAGAATTACGCTCGCGCTCAGGAGCTTGCCTGCGCTGCTCACAAGGCCCTCGGTTGCCTGGGTATCTCGCGCAGCGACTTTATTGTGAGTGAGGACGGCCCCGTCATCCTCGAGACCAATACCATTCCCGGCATGACCGATACGTCGCTGTATCCGGATGAGATCCGCCACACCGACGACATGACGTTCCCGCAGGTCTGTGACAGCCTGATCCGTATGGGCCTTCGTCGAGCGGGCATTGCATGCTAATCGAGGACGCGGTTTCGTCAGGAACGCCGCAGTTTGTCATCGACTCCTATGCCACGCTTGCCGAACGCGCCAAAACGCAGTCCTTCGGCCTTATCGAGGAAGATGTGATCGTCCTCGATACCGAGACCACGGGTCTTTCGGTGCAGGACAATGAGCTGATCGAGATCTCGGCGGCCCGTCTTTCGGGCCGCGAGGTCGTCGACCGCTTCGATACCTTCGTGCATCCCAAGCAGCTGATTCCCGCCGAGATTACCGAGCTCACGAGCATTACAAATGCCGATGTGGCAGATGCCCCGTCGGCCGTTGAGGCCGTAGCCGCTCTCGCCGATTTTGTCGGTGGTTGCCCGGTAATCGCACATAACGCCACGTTCGACCGCTCGTTTATCGAGTCGGTCAAAGGCGGCGTCAACGTGAGCGATATCTGGATCGATTCGCTGGCGCTGTCGCGCATCGCGCTTCCGCGCCTGGCATCGCACAAGTTGTCTTTTATGGCCGATCTGTTTGGCTGTGACTCGGTATCACACCGTGCCAATGCCGACGTCGACGCCCTGTGTGGCGTTTGGCGCGTGTTGCTCGTGGCACTCACCGACTTGCCCCAGGGCCTCATGGCGCGCCTAGCCGACATGCATCCGGACGTGCCTTGGTCCTATCGTCCAATCTTCTCATTCTTGGCGGGGCAGAACCCTGGTTCTATCTTCTCTCTCAGCGCCGCTCGTGCTGACGTTCTCAAGGCCGATCGCGCCGACGATCGGGTGGACGCCGACGAACTGCCGGTCCTCAAGATGCCGAGTCGTGAGGAGATTGAGGCAGACTATGCGCCAGGTGGCCTGGTCAATCGCATGTATCCCACCTACGAGCCGCGTGATGAGCAGATCGCGATGGCACTCGAGGTCCGCGATGCGCTGGTCACGGGCACTCATCGTGTAATTGAGGCGGGCACGGGCGTCGGCAAATCGATGGCCTATCTGGTGCCTTTTGCCGAGGCAGCGCGCCGTAACAACATCACGGTTGGTATTGCGACCAAATCGAACAATCTTGCCGACCAGCTCATGTACCATGAGCTGCCAAAACTTGCCGAGCAACTGGACGGTGGTCTGTCATTTTGCGCTCTCAAGGGGTATGACCACTATCCATGCCTGCGCAAGCTTGAGCGCATGAGCCGCGGCCAGGTCGAGATTACCACCAAGCGCGATCCGGCGGACACGCTCACGGCGGTAGCGGTCATTATGGCGTACGTCTGCCAATCAGCCGATGGCGACCTCGACTCGCTCGGCATTCGGTGGCGCAGCGTCAACCGCCCCGACTTTACGACGGCCTCGCGCGAGTGTGCTCGTCGCCTCTGCCCGTTTTTCCCTGATAAATGTTTGGTCCACGGCGCTCGCCGTCGTGCAGCGCATGCCGACGTGGTGGTCACCAACCATTCCCTGCTGTTCCGCAATGTCGCGGCCGAGGGCAGGATTTTGCCTCCGATTCGTCATTGGGTAATCGACGAGGCCCATTCCATCGAGCGCGAGGCGCGCCGTCAGTGGGCGCGCGTGGTGTCGGCGGACGAATCACGCGTTCTGTTTGAGCGCCTGGGTGGCTCGAGCACCGGTGCGCTAAGCCAGGTTTCCCGTGATTTGGCAACCTCCGAGGGCTCTACGCTCTATCTGGGCCTTACTGCCAAGGCAACGTCGACGGTTGCGCGCGCGAGCATGGCAATCGCCGACGTGTTCGATGGCGTTCGCGAGCTCGGTCGCCGTGCCCGTGGGGGTTATGACAATGCCAATCTATGGATTGGCCCCGAGTTGCGCGAATCTGACGACTGGCATGATTTCTTACAGTCGGCCTACGCTGCCATCGACGCATTGGAACAGGCTGACAAGAGAGTCGACGCGCTGGTGCAAGCCGTCGCCGCCGACAAGCCCGAGGTTGTTGTCGACC
>CABRFW010000277.1 GCA_902470265.1 uncultured Collinsella sp. | reverse complement strand
CGAGGGCCAGGACGGCGAGGAACTGCAGCTCCAGAACGTCGACAAGGTTGTCCGTGCGTAGGCGTTTGCTCCTAAACAATTACATTCGGTATGTCGCGGCGCGCGATGGGCAGGGCCTTCCCGACCCATTGCGCGAACTTTTTATATGCCGAAACTGCAACGTAGACGGTCTACGACGAAAGGACGCGGTGACTGATGATGAGTGAGAGACGATTTTTTGAGGTTTCGCTCGAGCGTGCGGGGACATATCACAGTATCTCTAAGGCCTTGGAGGCAATTGACGAATCCTGTCCGAATGACGGACGGCCGGTGACAATCCATATCGAGCCGGGTGAGTACCGCGAACGGGTCGAGATTCGTCGCTCGCATGTGACGATTGAGGGAGAGACGGCCGACAGCGTGCGTATCGTGGGCAGCCTGGGTGCCAAGATGCCTTCGGAGGACGGCTCGGGCGTGGACGGCACGCTCGGCACGTTTAGGACCTATACCGTTTTGGTCGATGCCGACGACGTACGGCTCGAGAACCTCACAATCGTCAACGATGCGGGCGATGGGCGCGAGGTCGGTCAGGCGATTGCCCTGTATGCCGATGGCGACCGTCTGGTTGTCGATGCCTGCTGCATTAAGGGGCACCAGGACACACTGTTTTTGGGTCCGTTGCCGCCGCATGAGGCCAAACCGGGCGGATTCATTGGGCCCAAGCAGTTTGCGCCGCGTCGGGTGGGGCGCCAGTATTTTCGACGTTGCCGGATCGAGGGCGATGTCGACTTTATCTTTGGCGGCGCGCGTGCCTACTTTGAGGGGTGCGAGATTCGCTCGCTCAACCGCGATATGGATGTCAACGGGTATGTAACGGCAGCCTCCACGCCTAAAGGCGAGCCGTACGGATTTGTGTTTCATGGTTGTTCGTTTACAGCTCCGGATGGCGTGGCGCCGGATTCGGTCTACCTGGGCCGTCCTTGGCGCGAATGGGCGCAAACTGCGCTGATCGATTGCTGGCTGGGGCGACATATCAAGCGCGAAGGCTGGTGGGATTGGAATAAGCCGGCGGCGCACAGCTGCGCGCAGTATGCTGGCGCAATCCTGCATGGGCCGGCGGGTGATACTACCGACTGGGTGCCGTGGGCAAATAAACTCGATGTGATGGCTGCCGTCGGGTACGCTCGCGAGCAGGTGCTTGCCGGTGGGGATGGCTGGGATCCCGAGGGCGGCGACGGTGATGCGGTTGAGACGGCTGGGCTATCTGCCAATGGCCGCACCGTGCACATCGAGACGTACTGCGAAGACGAGCCTGCGCTGCGTGCCCGGCTGAAGCGCGAAGGGCGCTCGGCGGCATTTGCGGGCAAGACTCCTGCAGATTTTGAGGCGTGGAAGATTGCGACCAGGACTCGTCTGTACGATGTTTTGGGCCTTTCGCTTATGGACCGCGTCCCGATTGAGATTCGTGAGCTCAGCCGCGTGCGGGTTGCCGGCGGCATCGTGCGCACCCATGCGATGCTGCAGGTGGAGCGCGACGTTTGGATGCCGTTCTACCTGCTCGAGCCGCAGTCGCCTAAGCTCGATGCGTGCGGCCGCAAGTGTTGCTATATCTGCCCGCATGGCCATCAGGGAGCGGGTGCTGCAAGCGTAGCCGGTGTTGCGGGCGTGCCGGCGGTCGATGATGCCGTGCGTAAGTTCAATTACGACTACGGTCTGCGTTTGGCGCGTATGGGTTACGTGACCGTCTGCCCCGACGCACGCGGTTGGGGATACCGTCGTGACTGGAAGGGCCAGGGCGATGACGAGAACAGCTACCTGCGCGGTACGTGTCTGAATCAAGCACGTATGGCCGAGCCGCTGGGTCTTACGGTTGCGGGCCTCAACGTCTGGGACAACATGCGCTTGATCGATTACTTGGAGGCGCGCGGCGACATTGCCATGGATGACCTGGGTTGCTTTGGTTTTTCGGGTGGCGGCTACATGACGTTGTACCTGGCCGCACTCGACCCGCGTGTGCGCAAGGCGTTTGTCTCGGGCTATCTGTACGGTGTCGACGATTCGCTGCTGCATCTCAATGGCAATTGCAGCTGCAACTACACACCCGGACTTTGGCGCTTACTCGACATGGGCGATATTGCCTCGCTCATCGCGCCGCATCCGCTGCTGGTGCAAAGCTGCGAAGAGGATCATCTGAACGGTTCGCGCGGGCTGAAAAATGTTGACGAGCAGCTCGAGATCGTGCGCGATGCCTACAAGTTGCTGAGCCGCAGAGATGGCC
>CABRFW010000276.1 GCA_902470265.1 uncultured Collinsella sp. | reverse complement strand
GCACGTTGGTGAGCACGCGTGCCATGTCCTTGTCGATCTCGGAATAATAAATGCCCGTGGCCACACCAATCAAATGGTACTCGTGCAGGTCGGGGTACTCGTTTTTACCGAGTGCCTTTACGTCGAGGGTATCGATTTCGGGATGCGCCTCGACAATGGCGTCCACGAGCTTTTTCGTGTTGCCGTGGTGGCGCGAGGCATAGAGGATGATGGTTCGCATAAGAAGGCCTTTCAGCTGTAATTGCATCAATGTCTGTATGGTACCCCGTTGCATGGCTGGGATACCGGACGTATCGATGAACGTGCGGGTTTGTCCTTTGGTCAGGGCCGAGACGGGTTCTTGCGAGCAAAAAGCAGTTGTTCGAAAGGATGGGCAATGGAATACGCTCTCTCCAACGATTCGATTTCTATTACGGTGTCCACGGCTGGTGGTTCGTTTACCTCGATTGAGGCCGGAGGTCGCGAGTATCTGTGGCAGGGCGATCCCGCCGTGTGGTCTGGCCAGGTACCGATTTGCTTCCCGATTTGCGGAGGCTTGCGCGATAACAACGCCATGACGTTTGCCGGGCATCATGTAAAGCTCGCTCGCCATGGGTTTGCGCGCAAACAGGAGTGGAAGCTGCTGAGCCAGAGCGAGAACGAGCTGGCGATGTGCCTGGCTTCGGAGGATAACGCCGCGCTGCTGAGCGATTATCCGTATCCGTTTAAGCTTGTCGCCCGTTATACGCTTGAGGGAGATGCCGTTCGCGTCTCCTATGAGGTGACCAACGAGGGAACCGAGGACATGCCGTTCTTTATCGGCGGTCATCCCGGCTTTAGGTGTCCGCTCGATGAGGGCGAGGCCTATACGGACTACGAGTTGCGCTTTGAGAAAGACGAGGCTGCGGAGCTCTGCACCGCCGTTCCCTCGACTGGATTGATTGACGTGGCAAACCGCTCCAAGAACCCCATGGTGGGAAAGACGCTGCCCCTGTCGCACGAGCTCTTCGATTTTGCGGAGACCATCTTTGACGTGCTCGAGAGCCGTCAGGTCACGCTTTCCAAAAAGGGCGAGGACAAGGGCGTCCGCCTGAGCTTTGAGGGCTTCCCATATCTCATTGTGTGGAGCAAGCCCGAGGGCGATTTTGTGGCGGTTGAGCCTTGGGGCGGTCTCTCGACCTGCTCCGATGAGGACGACGTGCTTGAGCATAAGCGCGGCTGCCTTGTCGCCAAGCCCAAGGAGACCGTCGTTCGCTCGTTCACGATTGAGATCCTGTAATTCCGTTTTGTCGACTCGTATCGCGAGGCACAAGGAGCCTGCGAGATAAGGAGCTAAAAATGATCCTCACCGTTACGATGAACCCGTCTGTCGATACGCGCTATCAGCTCGACGAGCTCGTTATCGACGACGTCAACCGCGTGACGCCCGAAAAGACCGCCGGCGGCAAGGGCCTCAACGTGGCCCGTGTGCTGGGTCAGCTGGGCGACGACGTTGTGGCAACCGGTCTGCTCGGCGGCCACATGGGCGCCTACATGGCTGAGCTCATGGACGCCAACGGTATTAACAACGACTTTGTGCCCATCAAGGGCGAGACTCGCATTTGCCTCAACATCCTCCACGCCGGCAACCAGACTGAGCTGCTCGAGAGTGGCCCGACAATTGCCCCCGAGGAGCTCGATGCCTTTACCGCCAAGTTTACCGAGCTTGCGGGCAAGGCCGACGTCGTCACCATTTCGGGTTCGCTGCCCCGCGGTGTCGAGGCAGACTACTATGCCAAGATCACGGGCATTGCAGAGAACGCCGGAGCCAAGGTGCTGCTCGATACCTCGGGTGCTTCGCTCGAGGCCGCCCTTAAGTCCGAAATTAAGCCCGAGCTGGTCAAGCCCAACCTGACCGAGATCAACGGCCTTCTGGGCACGAGCTTTACCACCGACGATGTGGACGAGCTCCGCGCCGCGCTCGCCTCTGATGCCCGCTTCTCCGATATCCCCTGGGTCGTCGTGTCCATGGGTGCTGCCGGCTCCGTTGGCTTCCACAACGGCCGTGCATTCCGCGCAAAGACGCCCGATATCCCTGCCGTTAACGCCACGGGCTCTGGTGACTCCACTATCGCAGGCTTCGCGCATGCCATTGCTGCTGGCGCAGACGACGAGACGGTGCTGCGTACCGCCAACACCTGCGGCAAGCTCAACGCCATGGATCCCATGACTGGCCACTTGGTTATGGATCGTTGGGACGAGGTCTACAACGGCGTTGTCGTGACCGAGCTGTAAGGGCTTGGGCGTCGG
>CABRFW010000275.1 GCA_902470265.1 uncultured Collinsella sp. | reverse complement strand
CCAGCAGCTCGTGGGTGTTGGAGGACGGGAACTCGATAAAGGGCTTGTCGCCGTCTTTGTACTTGAGCGTGGTGGCCTTCTTGAGCACGCGGTCGGTCATCTTTTTGAGGTAGCCGTCGCGCGAGAGCATGATGGTAACGGGGTATTCCTCGACCTCGGGCTCCAGGCTCACCTCAATGACCTCGTGCGGCTCAATCCTGCCCGTGCGGCGCGGCATCACGTACTTCTTGTTGACCGCGGCCAGCTCGTCGCTGATGACCTTCTTGATGTTATCCTCGCTGGAGAGAATCTCCTCAAGCTCAGCAATCTCGCCCTCGAGCTTGGCGATGTCCTTGGTGCGATTGAGGATGTACTCCTCGTTGATGTTGCGGAGCTTGAGTTCGGCAACAAACTCGGCCTGGGTCTCGTCGATGTCGAAACCCTTCATAAGGTTGGGCACGACCTCGGCCTCGAGCTTGGTGCCGCGGATGATGGCGATGGCCTTGTCGATGTCGAGCAGGATTGCCTCGAGGCCGTGCAGCAGGTGCAGGCGCTCGGACTTTTTGCCCAGGTCAAAGTTAATGCGGCGACGCGTGGACTCAATACGCCACTTGACCCACTCGTGCAAGATCTGGCGCACGCCCATAACGCGGGGGTAACCATCGACCAGCACGTTGAAGTTGCACGAGAACGAATCCTGCAGCGTGGTCGAGCGATAGAGCTTGGCCATGAGCTTGTCGGGGTCGACGCCGCGCTTAAGGTCGATGGCGATGCGCAAGCCCGAGAGGTCGGTTTCGTCGCGGATGTCAGCAATCTCCTTGACCTTGCCCTCTTTGGAGAGCTTGACGATGCGCTCGATGATGACATCGGTCTTGGTGGTGTAGGGAATCTCGTAGACCTCGATGATGCGCTCTTCGGGAATCCAGCGCCAGCGGGAGCGGATCTGGAAGCTGCCAAGGCCGGTCTCGATGATTTTCTCCATCTCCTCGCGGCGGTAGATAATCTCACCGCCGGTCGAGAAGTCGGGCATGGGCATGTACTCGAGCAGGTCGCAGTCGGGGTCCTTGAGGTAGTGCATCGTGGCGGTGCAGACTTCGTTGAGGTTAAAGCCGCAGATGTCGGACGCCATGGCGACGCCGATGCCCTTGTTGGCCGAGACAAGGATGTTGGGGAACGTGGTAGGCAGCAGGCGCGGCTCCTTCATGGCGCCGTCGTAGCTGTCGACGAAGTCGACCGGGTCCTTGTCGATGTCCCTGAAGATCTCGGCACTGATGGGGGAGAGCTTGGCCTCGGTATAACGCGAGGCGGCGTAGCTCAGGTCGCCCGAATAGTACTTGCCAAAGTTGCCCTTCGACTCCACGAAGGGGGCGAGCAGTGCCTCGTTGCCGGTGGCCAGACGCACCATCGTCTCGTAGATCGCGGCATCGCCGTGCGGGTTGAGCTTCATGGTCTGGCCCACGATGTTGGCGCTCTTCTGGCGCTCGCCCTTGAGCAGGCCCATCTTGTACATGGTGTAGAGCAGCTTGCGGTGCGAGGGCTTAAAGCCGTCGATCTCGGGGAACGCACGCGAGACATTGACGCTCATGGCGTAGGGCATGTAGTTGACCTCGAGCGTCTGCGTGATCGGCTGGTCGGTGACCTCGGAGTGCAGGCCGATGACGTTCTCGGCGTTGACCTGCTTTTTCTTGGGCTGGTTCTTCGTCTTCTTCTTTGCCACGATTTCCTCTTGAACTTCTTATGGGCCGTCGTTATCGATTTGCTGCTACTGCAGGTCCAGCTGGTCCAGATATTCCTTGCCGTGCTCGGAGATATGGCGCTTGCGGCCTGCCTCGTCGTTGCCCAGCAACAGGTTGAACATGGTTTCCATCTTGGTGACGTCCTCGGGCTCCACCTTGATCAGGCGACGCGTCTCGGGATTCATGGTGGTGAGCCACATCATGTCCGGATCGTTCTCACCAAGACCCTTGGAGCGGTTGATCGAGCACTTTTGGTCGCCGATCTCTTTGAGGATGCCGTTCTTCTCGAGCTCGGTGTAGGCAAAGTAGGTCTTTTCTTTGCAGTTGATCTCGTAGAGCGGCGACTCGGCGATATACACGTAGCCTTCGTCGATAAGCGTGGGCACCAGGCGATAGAGCATGGTGAGCACGAGCGTGCGGATGTGATAACCGTCGACGTCGGCATCCGTACAGATAATGACCTTGTTCCAGTTGAGGTTGTCCAGGTCAAAGGCGCCAAGGTTCTTGATGCGCTTGTCCTTGATTTCCACGCCGCAGCCCAGCACGCGCATGAG
>CABRFW010000274.1 GCA_902470265.1 uncultured Collinsella sp. | reverse complement strand
GTGGGGTGCCGCGACGCGTCGTACGACGTATGCGCGGTATCGGCTGGGGCGCAGTGACGTTGCCGCGCTGGCCGGGCTCGTACTGTTTGGCGCTGCCGCGGTGGCGGTGGCGTGGACCGCGACGACGCAGTATTCGTTTTATCCGCAGCTCTCGGTGCCGGCGCCGTGGCCAGGCTATGTCGTGTACGCCGCCTGGATGGTGTTGCCTTGCGCGTTGCACGCGATTGATGAGAAGAGGTTTGGCTGATGGCTCGGTTGGATAGCTGCTCGGTAACGGGCGGGGCGTGCGGCTCCGATGTGCCTGCGATTGAGGTACGGGGCCTGAGCTTTACCTACCCCGGGGCTGAGGCGTCGGTACTCGAGGGGCTCGACTGGTCTGTTCCCCAGGGTGCATTTGTGCTGCTTGTTGGCGGTACCGGATCGGGTAAGTCGACGCTGCTGTCGCTGCTCAAACCCGAGATCGCTCCGGCGGGCGAGCGCACTGGCGATGCGCGCGTGCTGGGCGAGAACGTTGCCGACATGGACGTGCGCGCGTCTGCGGAGCGCGTGGGCTATGTGTTCCAGGATCCCGAGAACCAGATCGTGTGCGAAACCGTGTGGCACGAGATGGCGTTTGGCCTGGAAAACTTGGGGCTAGCGCGTGATGAGATGCGCCGTCGCGTAGCTGAGACCAGCTATTTCTTTGGGCTGGAAGATTGGCTTCACCGCGATACTGACACGCTTTCGGGCGGTCGCAAACAGTTGCTGTCGTTGGCTGCCGTTCTGACGCTGCGCCCGCGCGTGCTGCTGCTCGACGAGCCCACGTCTCAGCTTGATCCGGTTGCGGAGAAGAATTTCCTGCACGCGCTGTTTCGTGTGAATCGCGAGCTGGGCTGCACGGTTGTTGTGGCGACGCATCAGCCGCGCCCAATGCTCGAATACGCGACGTGTGCGTACCGGATTGAGAACGGTCGCGTGCGCGAGGTGGCGGATATGGCTTCTTTGGGACGCCGAGAATCGCTGTTTTCCGATGACATGTTGGGGTGGGGTGCCATCCGATGTGCAAATAAAGGAGTATTCAGCAGGCGTGAGGACAATTTGGGCTCTCTGGAGCCGCCCGGGGACGTATCGAGCGCGAAAAAAAGTTCAGAATTGGACAAATCGTCCGAATTTGTGGCGCAAACGTCGCTCGAGAACGGCTCGGAAGCCTTCCCGCGCACGGATGGAAGCAGAATACTCCAAAAAATGCACGGCGGGTCGGCTACCACCCTGTCGGAAGGCTGGTTTCGCTACGATCGAGCGTCCGGTTGGGTGCTGCGCGGGCTCGATGTGACGTTTTCAGCCGGCGCGGTGCATGCGATCGTGGGCGGAAACGGCTGCGGCAAGTCGACGATGCTCTCGGTGCTGGCCAAGACGGCTAAGCTGCAGCGTGGGCGCATGGTGCGCGGGGCGGCTTCGGCGGCGCTGCTGCCGCAGAACCCCAAGGCCCTGCTGGTTGCCGAGACGGTGCGCGACGAGCTGATGGAATGGGCTTCGACCTGCGGATATGACGAGAACTTGGCGCGGGAGCGTGCGGCGCAACTGGGATTGGACGGCCTGGAGACGCGCCACCCTTACGACCTCTCGGGCGGACAGCGCCAGCTGCTTGCACTGGCAAAGCTGCTGATGATCGGCCCCGAGCTGCTGCTGCTTGACGAGCCCACGAAGGGCTTGGACCTGGAGAGTCGCCGCATCATCGCCCGCGCCCTGCGTGACCATGCGAAGGCTGGCGGCACCGTCATCATGGCTACGCACGATCTGGATTTTGCTGAGCAGGCTGCCGATGACATTGCCATGATGTTTGACGGTGAGATTGCCTGCATGGAGCCGCCGGCCGACTTCTTTGCCGACAACGTGTTCTATAGGGCGTGATGGGATGACGGACTGTCGTTTCTCGCGCTTGCTTGCAAAACTGGAGATCCCGCTGCTGCTGGCGGTGCCAGCCGTGATGGCTGCGGCGTTGCTGGCGGGCGTTGAGCAAGCGGCACTTGCCATGCTTGTCGTGGTGGCGCTGGTGCTCGCGCTGTTCTTTGCGGGTTATGAGGCATCTCGTCCGGGTTTGCGCCAGATTATGCCCACGCTGGTGCTGGCGGCGCTGGCGGCGGCGGGGCGCATCCTGTTTGGGCCCATTCCCGACTTTAAACCGGTGAGCGCTATCGCCATTATCGCGGGGGCGACGCTTGGCCGCCGTAATGGTTTTATAGTTGGCGCGCTGGCGGCGCTGACCAGCAATTTCTTTTTTGGACAGGGCATGTGGACGC
>CABRFW010000273.1 GCA_902470265.1 uncultured Collinsella sp. | reverse complement strand
GCGATGGGCTCGGCGCCATAGGCCAGGACGACCTCGTAGCCGGCGTAGTCGCGCTGAATGTCCTCGGCAGTAAGCTCGGTGCCAAATACGCACTTCACGCCCGCCTCAGCAAGACGGCGATACTGATACTTGATCACACGGGTGAGTTCCTGCTTTGCCGGCGGAACGGCTGCGATACGCATCTCGCCGCCCGGTTCGTCCTGCTTGTCCACGAGCACCACGTTGTGGCCGCGCTTGGCGGCAATGAACGCCGCCTCCATGCCCGCAGGACCAGCGCCCACAACGAGCACGTTCTTGGCCTCGGCGGCAGGCTCGTAGCCAGCCTCGTCGCGCTCCACGTCCGGATTAACGGTGCAGGAGATGCGTTTGCCAAACATAATGCCGTTCAGGCAGCGCAGGCAGCCAATGCAGGGGCGAATATCGTCGGCGTTGCCGGCAGCGGCCTTGTTGCAGAACTCGGCATCACACAGATTGGCGCGGCCCATCATGCAGATGTCGGCGGCACCGTCCTCGATCAGCTCCTCGGCGATCCAAGCCTCGTTAATGCGTCCGACGGTGGCAACGGGAATGTTGACGTGCTTTTTGATCTCGCGCGAGCAGGCGGCATGCGAGGCCTGCTGAGTACCGGCGGCGGGAATTGCGGAACCGCGCTTGATGGTGGTACCGCCCGACACGTGAATCATGTCGACGCCGGCCTTCTCCAAGCGACGCGAGACATAGATCATGTCGTTGAGGGTCAGGCCGCCATCGGTGTACTCATCGCCCGAGATGCGGACGTCGATGATAAAGTCCTTGCCGCAGCGCTCGCGAATCTCGGCGATGACCTCGAGCAAAAAGCGCATGCGGGCGTCGAGCGAGCCGCCGTACTCATCGGTACGCTTGTTATAGAGCGGGGTCAAGAAACCGCCGAGCATGCCGTGGGCGTGCGCCGCATGGACCTCGACGCCATCGACACCGGCCTTCTGCATACGCACGGCAGCGTCGCCAAACTGATGCGTGAGCTCGTGAATCTCATCGACCGTAATGGGGCGCGGCGCCTCGCGGGCATAGGACGGGCCCACAAAGGACGGAGCGATCAGGCGCGGCGTACCCGGAATGTTAAAGGCCATGTAGGCGGGGTGGAAGAGCTGCGGCATGATCTTGCAGCCATACTCGTGGACGGCCGCGGCGAGCTTTTCCCAGCCAGGGATAAACGTGTCGTCGTAGCAGCACATGTCACCCGGCAGATAGGTATAGGTAGGCTCGACCGTCACGACCTCGGTGATGATGAGGCCCACGCCGCCCTTGGCGCGGGCACGGTAATGATCGACCAAGTCGTCGGTCACATAGCCATGATCGGCCAGGTTGGTGGACACCGGCGGCATAAAGACGCGGTTCTTGACCTCGGTCGTACCGACCTTGATCGGGCTAAAGAGCATTGGATAGGCAGAGGACTCCATACAGGGTTCCTTTCATTTGAGCCGCTCGGCGGCAGTTGCTGACGTACCTATCGTACCAGCAACCGTGCAGCACCCGACCGCACGCGCTCCCCCAGTCTCTGCTCAACCCCCAAAAAGTTGCGGTGGAATACGGAGTAGATAAGGCTTTTGACAGCCAAAACAGTCCGTATTTCACCGCAACTGATGGGCGGGATGGAATTGAGGGCTCAGATAGCCAGTCATGCCCTCATCCGCCACTCCCTCACCTACAGCGCGCCGTCCAGCATAAGGTTCACCTTGAGCACGTTGACCGTGGGCTCGCCGAACACGCCGAGGAAACGGCCCTTGGTGCACGCGGCGATGATGTCGCGCACCTCGTCCTCACTTTTGCCCGTGGCTTTGGCAAGGCGCGGGACCTGGTACTCGGCGGCATCCGGAGAGATCTCCGGGTCGAGGCCGGACCCCGAACACGTCACCAAGTCGACGGGCACAGCGTCCATATCGGCATCGGGGTTGGCGGCGCGGATCTTCTTCACGCGCGCATCTATCAGCTGCCGATACTCCTCACTCGCCGGGGACAGGTTGGACGGGGCACCATACGCCATGAGCTCGCCGTCTACGCCTTCGACAATTGACACGTTCTGGATACGACCCCACATATGGGCTTCGTCATCGAAGTTCTGGCCGATGAGCTCGGAACCCACAACCTTGCCGTCGACCGTAATAAGCGATCCGTTCGCCTGGTACGGAAACGCAAGCTGCGCGACGCCGGTCACCACGAGCGTGTATCCCAGGCCGCAGACGATGGTAAACAGCGCGAACACGCCAAGTGCGCGCGATGCGATACCTTTGAACATACAAACCTCC
>CABRFW010000272.1 GCA_902470265.1 uncultured Collinsella sp. | reverse complement strand
TTGTGTGAGCTGTCCGCTGTGACGCATGTCTTGGGCGCCGGCGGGCAGTGCCGCAGGTGGCGCTGCCTCAATGCGCTCGCATGCAAGCACTTCGGTCTCTTGAGGACCCATGCTCTCGAATCCTCGCTGCTGTGCCTGGGGACCCGAGTTGTAGAAGTGCTCCATGGAGATGCGCCACACGCGGCGCGGTTCTTCAAAGCGGGGAATGACGCAGTCGCGTCCCGTCCCCTGCGACAGGAAGGCGCCCGTGCGCTCGGGGTCGCCGATGGTGGCCGAAAGGCCAATGCGGCGAGGCTGTACGCCGGCCATGCGCGAGAGTCGCTCAATAAGGCAGAGCGTCTGCCCACCTCGATCGCCGCGCATAAGCGAATGGACCTCGTCGATGACCACATAGCGCAGGTCGCAGAACATGCGCGGGATTGCCATGTGCTTGTGGATCAGGAGTGCCTCGAGTGATTCGGGCGTAATCTGTAGGATACCGCTCGGCTTTTTGATGAGCTTTGCCTTGTGCGACTGCGAGACATCGCCGTGCCAGTGCCAGACGGGGATATCGGCCTCTTCGCACAGATCGTTGAGGCGAACGAACTGGTCGTTGATGAGTGCCTTGAGGGGGCCAATATAGAGGGCGCCAACGCTTGCGGGCGGGTTCTCCCAAAACTCGGTCAGGATGGGAAAGAAGGCTGCCTCGGTTTTGCCAGATGCCGTGGATGCCGTCAGGAGCACATTGTCTTGCGTGTTGAAGATGGCATCTGCCGCCGCAACCTGGATGGAACGCAGGCTCTCCCAATCGTGGGAGTAGATGAAGTCTTGGATAAACGGGGCGTAGCGGTCAAAGGCGTTCACGAGGCCTCCTTTCAAAAGCGAATCTCTCAACGCGGCGGGCAGTGGCTTGCTGCATTACTGCTTCAACGTTTGCCCAGATAGAGCCTGCCAAAATAAACCTGTCCCTTTTTGGCAGGTTAGATGGTGAATTCGGCGAAGTTACGGTCGCCGCCTGCGGTATCGGTGTCGCCTGTTGCGGCTGCCGGCGCCAGCGCGTCGCCGCCGACGCTTTGCAGCAGCTCGGTCACGTTGGCGTCGGGGTTTTGGCATAGGATGTCGAGCAGCTCGATAAAGTCACGAATGACTTCACGCGGCGTCAGATGCGTGTCGGCTCCCACGCGGCCGAACTCGATCTTGAGGAAGTCCACCAAGTCGTTCTCGGTAAGCGTGGGCGTCCAGCCAAAGTAGCCGGCGTGAATTTGCATGAGTTTTTCGATCAGCACCAGCAGCTCCTCGTAGGTGAGTGGCTGCAGACGGATGATGGGCGCGAGCATGTCCTTAAGGTCCTCGCGTGCAAAGCGGCCTTGAGCGAGTCGGCTGCGCAGGGCCTCGTAGGAGAACACGCCGCGGCGGCGGTCTTCGATGGAGGTTGGCGTGCCGCCCATGATCATGCCCAGGTACTGCGCCTTGCCCTGGAGTGTGTCGTTGTACATGGTCAGGATCTTCTCGTAGTTGTACTGGCGCGTGATCGCGTTGGGAATCTTATACAGATTCACGAGCTCGTCGATGAGCACCAACATACCCTTGTAGCCGCTGCAGACCAAAAAACGCGCGATGAGCTTAACGTAGTCGTACCAGTCGTCATCGCTGATGATGGTCGAGGAGCCCAGCTCGGCGCGAGCCTCGCTCTTGGTACGGTATTCGCCGCGGATCCATTTGGTCACGCGGCTCATGGCTTCTTCGTCGCCCTCGGATACGGCCGTGCGATAGCGGCGGAGCATGCGGGTGAAGTCGAAGCCGTGGACCATTTCCTCGAGCGGGGCCAGTTGGGCATTGACGACCGACTCGTCGACGTCGGCGTACGAGGCGACCCAGCGATCAAGAATAAGGTTGAGCGCACCGCCCTCGGGGCGCGTCTTGGTCGATATATTGCGTATGAGCTCGCGGTAGGTGGCAAGGCCCTGCCCCTGCCCGCCCTGCAGACGGCGCTCGGGGGATAAGTCTGCATCGGCGACGACGAATCCCTCGCCCATGGCGTGCGTGCGGATGGTCTGGAGCAAAAAGCTCTTGCCGGCGCCGTAACGACCGACCAGAAAGCGGAAGCTCGCACCACCGTCGGCGATGAGACTCAGATCGGTGAGCAGGGCGCGGATCTCGACCTCGCGCCCTACGGTAATGTAGGGAAGGCCGATGCGCGGGACCACGCCGCCCTTGAGCGAGTTGAGAATGACGGCAGCGACGCGCTTGGGCACGCGGGGTGCTGCGGATGCGGTATCACTCATGGTCTAGGTATCCTCTCACGTCTGCTTCGTAGTCCTC
>CABRFW010000271.1 GCA_902470265.1 uncultured Collinsella sp. | reverse complement strand
ATTTGCGTATGGCCCTGGTGCCGGCACCGCTGTTGCCGCTATGGCGATCGTTATCCATGCGCTTACCACGGGCGATTGGGTCGGTGCGCTTATGAACCTGGTGGCTACGCTGGGCTATATTCTGCCCGCGGCGATCGTCTACCAAAAGATGCACACCTACAAGGGTGCCGTGATTGGTCTGGCGCTGGGCGTTATTGCCGCTACGGCGCTTTCTATGGTTGCGAATCTGACCATTGGCGTTTGGTTCTGGTATGGCTCGGTCGATGTGATCGCCCCGCTCATGATTCCTGCCGTGCTGCCGTTCAACCTTATCAAGACCGTGCTCAATTCGGTATTGACGCTTGCGGTGTACAAGGCGGTCTCCAACCTCATCACGCCTAAAAAGGACCAGGTCAAAGGCCGCGCATGATTGAGTGTCGGGGCGTTTCCTTTAGCTATGACGGTGCTGTACCGGCGCTCGATGGCATCGATCTGAACATCGAGGATGGGGAGTTTTTCTGCATCCTCGGCGGAAACGGGTCGGGCAAGTCGACGTTTGCCAAGCATTTGAACGCGCTGCTGCAGCCCGATACGGGAACGGTGTGCGTCAACGGCCTGGACGCGTCCGATCCCGAGCTGGTCTACGACATCCGCTCGACTGCGGGCATGGTGTTCCAGAATCCCGACGACCAGCTGGTGGCGACGCTTGTCGAGGACGATGTTGCGTTTGGTCCCGAGAACTTAGGGATCGAATCGGCCCAGATCGCGCAGCGCGTGCGCGAGGCGCTGAAGGCCGTGGGTCTGGTGGGCTTTGAGCGCCACGAGACCCACGCTCTCTCGGGCGGGCAAAAGCAGCGCGTGGCGCTTGCCGGCGTGCTCGCCATGGACCCGCGCGTGCTCATTTTGGACGAGGCGTCCTCGATGCTCGATCCACGCGGGCGCAAGGGTCTTATGAAGGCCTGTCACGCGCTGCACGAACGCGGCATGACCATCGTGATGATTACGCACTTTATGGAAGAGGCCGCTGAGGCCGATCGCGTTGCTGTCTTCCAGACGGGCCGCGTTGCCATGCTCGGTACGCCCGAGGAGATCTTGACGCGGGCGGACGAACTCGCGCGGCTGAACCTGGATATGCCGGCATCGTGCTGTCTTGGCAGGGCGCTTCGCGCGAAGGGCGTGCCCATTTGCGCACGGGTGCGCGAGGCGGATATGGTCGCCGATATAGCGCAGGCTTATACCAAGCGGAGTGGGACAGGCATCGCCGGGCGGCCTTTCGCATCCGATTCTCGTATCCCCGACAACGTCTCCTCTGCAATCGATGGCGCAGACGCGCTGGAGCCCGTCATCGAGATTTCGCACCTTTCGTATAGCTATTCGCTGAGCGCCCGCGAGCGTCGCCGTTGGCACAAGCGCTCAGCCGTCGAGGGCGCATCGAACAAACAGGCTCTCTGGGGCAACGACCCCAGCAGTCCGTGGGCACTGCGTGATGTATCGCTGACGGTGCGTCGTGGCGAGTTCTTGGGCCTTGCGGGCCATACCGGTTCGGGTAAATCCACACTGGTCCAGCACCTCAACGGATTAATCCGCCCGCAGGAGGGGAGCGTTTACGCGCTGGGGCTCGACCTATCAAGCAAGAAAGACGCCGCCGCGGTTAAGGCAAAGGTCGGCGTGGTCTTTCAGTATCCAGAGCGTCAGCTGTTTGCCGAGACCGTGGCACAGGACGTGGCATTTGGTCCGCATAACCTTGGCTTGTCGCAGGCCGAGGTTGCCCGCCGCGTTGAGTCATCGCTCGCGCGCGTGGGCCTCGACCTGGCCACGGTGGGCGACAAGAGCCCCTTTGAGCTTTCGGGCGGGCAGCAGCGGCGCGTGGCGTTTGCCGGCGTGCTTGCCATGGAGCCCGAGGTCCTGGTACTCGATGAGCCCATGGCGGGGCTCGATCCGGCGGCGCGCGGTGATTTCCTGGAGCTCATCGATCGACTTCACAATGGGGGCCTGACCGTCGTCATGGTCTCACACAGTATGGATGACCTTGCCAATTGCTGCGACCGTATTGTCGTGATGAACGAGGGCACGGTGTTTGCCGAGGGAACCCCCGCTCAGGTGTTTGCGCATGCGGATGAGCTTAAATCAATCGGCTTGGGTGTTCCCGCTGCCCAGCGCATGGCGCTGGCGCTTGCGAAGGCAGGCGTGCTGCTGCGCTTTGACGGCCTTTATACGGTTGAGTCGCTGGCAGACGAGTTGGTGGACCTGCTAATCGGTCGCTCGGGCGGTCCTTCTAACGTCGCGGACATTGCTAAATCCAAGACGGTCGCGCGAGAGGAGGGCTGCTGATGGAGGCG
>CABRFW010000270.1 GCA_902470265.1 uncultured Collinsella sp. | reverse complement strand
CCTCGGCGGCGAGCTGTTCGGCAAGACCCGCGGGCACGGTAACGCCCAGCTCGTCCATCAGGCGTACGTTGCCGGCTGCAATGGCGTTTTGCCCCTCGCGCGCCGTAACGCCTCGCCCGGGCACGGCAGTAAAGTCCTCGACCATGCGCGCGACGATCCCGCGTGTCTCACACTCGGCCATAATCGCCTCGGCCAGCGGGTGCTCGCTCGAGCGCTCCAACGCGGCGGCCAACTTGAGCAGCGCCTTTTCGCTCATGGCGGGCGAGCCGTCAGCGCGCGTGGCTACCACGATATCGGTCACGGCAGGCTTGCCGCGGGTGACCGTGCCCGTCTTATCGAGCACCACGGTGCCCACGCTGCGCAGGTTCTCCAGCGCCTCGGCGCTCTTAAACAGAATGCCCATCTCGGCGCCCTTGCCGGTGCCGACCATAATGGCGACGGGCGTGGCCAGGCCCAGCGCGCACGGGCAGCTGATCACCAGCACAGCGACGGCGGAGGTGAGCGCCTCATTCACGTCGCTGGTCAGTGCCATCCACACCACAAAGGTCACGGCCGAGATCACGAATACCACAGGCACGAACACGCCGGCGACCTTGTCGGCCAGTCGAGCAATGGGTGCCTTGGTGGCGTTGGCGTCCTCGACGAGCTGGATAATCTTGGCGAGCGACGTGTCAGCGCCCACACGCGTAGCGCGGAAGGTAAACGATCCGGTGCGGTTGACGGTGGCGGCGTTGACGGTGGCGCCGGCGGTCTTCTCCACGGGGATGGACTCGCCGGTCAGTGCGCTTTCGTCCACGGCCGAAGCGCCCTCGAGTACCACGCCGTCGACAGGGATGGACTCGCCGGGGCGCACACGCAGCACCTGGCCGGGCAGAATGGCATCGACATCGACGGTGGTCTCGGTACCGTCGACGGCCACGACGGTCGCGGTCTTGGGCGCCAGGTCAATGAGCGCCTCGATGGCGCCGCCAGTCTTGGATTTGCTGCGTGTCTCGAGATATTTGCCTACGGTGACGAGCGACAAGATCGTGCCGGCGCTCTCAAAATACAGGTTGTCCATGCTCGTCATCATGGCCTCGTGGACCTGACCCGCGGCTAGCTGGTCGGCCATGATGAACATGGCGTAGAGCGACCAGGCGATGGACGCGGTGGCGCCCACGGCAATAAGGGCGTCCATGGTAGGCGCGCCGTGCGTAAGCGATTTAAACCCGTTGATAAAGTATGCGTCGTTGACGTAGACGATGGGAATGAGCAGGACGAGCTCGGTGAGCGCGAGCGTCATGCTGTGGGTGTGGTCGGTGAAGACGCCGGGCAGTGGCCAACCGAGCATGTGCCCCATGCCTATGTAGAACAGTGGGATGAGGAAGATGATCGAGATGATGAGGCGGGTGCGCATGGCAGAGGCGGCGGCCTCCAACTTTTTGGTCGGCGACTCCATATGGGCGGCGCCGGACCTGGCTTGCGCGTTGCCGTTTGAGTTGGCGGCATCGGTGCCCGTGCTAACGGGCGAGGCCGAATAACCCGCGCGATCGACGGCGGTACAGATGTCGTCGGGGGAGACCTGCGCGGGGTCGTAGTCGACCAGCATGGAGCCGGCGAGCAGGTTGACCGCGACGCTTTGGACGCCGTCGAGCTTGCTCACGGCACGGTCCACGTGCGCCTGGCAGGCGGCGCACGTCATGCCGCCCACATCGAACTTATCTTGAGCCATGGCTTCTCCTTTCTGTGGCGTAGTGTCGGAAATGTTAACCATCCGATACTATACACCCATACCCCCTGGGGGTGTCCAGTGGAGATTGAAATGTATGACATTCTGGTATTGGTCGAGGTGATAGCCAGGTCGGCGGACCGTAGCCGGTCTAATGTCTCAATCTGTAACAACTAGACCCGTTTTTGTCGAGTAACTGTTACAGATCGAGACATTACATCGAGCCACAACTTAACGTCTCAACCTGTAACGCCTAAGGACCGTTTTTCCTGCTAGATGTTACAGATCGAGACAAACCGTCCGCGGTCAACTCAAATGTCTTGATTTGTAACATCTAGAGAGGTTTTTGACCCCTTACTGTTACAGATCGAGACAATTGCCGGGGAGGGGTCCCGTCACGGCAAGACGCCCGCCGCCTAGATACAGAACCCGGGGATCACACAGGTTAGCTTGCTTGGCTTTTCCGCAGGCGTTGCGTACGTAAAGACGTCGCCGTCGTGCCCCACGCGGTTCATATAGAGCGTGCCTTCGCTCTCCGATGTGTCGGGGCTCACCGTGCGCTCCCACCAACAGGTGTCCTTGCCCTTCCACTGGCGGACCATCGTCTCGTTCGTGGAATACGGG